>JAJHQZ010000006.1 GCA_020833055.1 Candidatus Korarchaeum sp.
CATTACTTACAGTGCCCTGATCCCGAGTCCCTCGAGCTATCCCCTCTCATTTATTAAAGTGGCTAGTGGGATGATGAGAAAGGTCCCCCTATCAATCGCTGTGCTGCTCATATCCTCAGCCTCCCTTCACCTCCTGCAGGATGTGGAGTTCAGGGAGGGCTACGGTATCGTTCATAGCTACCGCAGCTAAGAGACCGAAGAGCAGCGATGATGCGTATATCAGGGAGTACCTGCTCTTAAACATCGATATGAATCATGAGGGGACCATCGCCAGGAGCCCTGAGGACTCCGCGAGCCCCACGATAGTGAACATGCCTATGAGGAATAGTATCACATCCAGATCTATGACGGATTCGAGCTCATCCAGGCCCACCAAACCCGAGACGATCGTGAGGAATGATGTGAAAGCCATGATGCTCCAAACGGGTATCTGAGGCCTACGGCTCCTCATGACTAGAGAAACTGTCAGGAATACTGTGATCCCCAGTCCGACCACCGTTTTGTAGTCCACTCCTGGCACCCCCGAAGGGGCTGAAATGTTCAATTTTTTAAGCTATTGTACGACCCTAGGCCCTCCCATCCAGAAGGTTATGGAGGCAATAGCCGAATTGCAGCTCCCTTTAACGCTCCCCTGACGTTAGTGGATAGCTGTAATATTTCGTGCAGATAATGATAAAAATAATATCAAATCAATGTTCTATTTTACCATTAAATAAATTTCACATGGATGTCTGAATAATATTTAGATGGAATACAAGAATATTTTAACTTAACCGTGGGTAAGGCTTTTATTCTGGGGCAGAAGTTAACTTCTGGGGCAGAAGTGCTCTTCGATGAGAGACCGAAGGAGAGGAGGGAGGACCTTTACGATAGGGAGAGGGAGATAGATGAGATAAAGAGGAACGTTGGGAGGCCCCTCATCCTCATAACTGGGATAAGGAGGATTGGAAAGACTTCAGTGCTCAAAGTGGCCCTGAATGAGGTAGATATTCCAGCAGTGATAGTAGATGCTAGAGGGCTCAGGAGGAACTACAGCAGGGCCGATCTCTACAGGCTCATAGCTCACGGGCTCACTAGCTCCCTCGATAAGCTGAGGGATCTCATCTCAGGGATAAGGGGGATAAGGGTCATGGGCCTCGAGGTTGAGCTCTCTTGGAGGGGGAGGGATTCCCTGAGCCTCATAGAGCTATTCGATAAGCTCAATGAGAGGAAGATTATCATAGCTATTGATGAAGCTCAGAGGCTCAGGGGACCTCAGTCAAATGAGTTGAAAGATGCCCTCGCTCATTCCTACGATTACAATAGGAATATAACCTTCATCCTGACTGGATCCGAGGCGGGCCTCCTTCATGATTTCGTAGGTGTTGAGGACGCCAGCTCACCCCTCTATGGGAGGTTCTACTTTGAGGTGAAGTTGGATAGGCTGAGCAGGGATCAATCGATCGATTTCCTGAGTAAGGGCTTCGAGCAGTTGAATCTGAGGGTTAGTGAGGAAGTCCTGGAGAGAGCTTACGAGGAGTTCGATGGGATACCGGGATGGCTTACTTTCTTCGGGAACGCTTACTCGAGTGGAATTAGCTTAGAGAGGATAAAGATCATGGCAGTGAGGACTGCTCTGGAGGAGCTTAAGAACATGATAAGGGATAATCCCAGGAGATATGGGCTAGTTTTAAGGGCTATAGCAGAGGGGAAGAGGAGCTGGAGCGATATTAAGGAGTACGTTGAGGAGAGGGAGGGATCCACGATTTCAAGCAGCGTCCTGAGCAATATCATCAGGAATTTGGAGGATATGAGCGTGATAAGCAGATATGAATTCCTCGATCCTGTCTATAGGGAAGCGGCGAAGCTCCTCCCTTGAATAGCTACCCAGGGCTGGAATGCATAGCTTTTAATTCGGTGGTGCTCACTAACGGGGGGAGTTAGTAACTAACGGGGGGAGTTAGTAACGTACTTCGATGTGAACCCGAAGGAGAGGAAGGAGGACTTGTACGATAGGGAGGAGGAGCTCAGGAGTATTTCAGAAGCGTTGAACTTGAGGGAGAGGTTGATCATAGTCTATGGGATAAGGAGGATTGGGAAGACGAGTTTAATAAGAGTCTCCCTGGGGGATTATCCTCACGTCCTTCTGGACATAAGGAAGCTTTACTTCAGTGAGAACACTGTGACGATGCCCCTCTTGGTCAAGTATATCTTAGAAGGATTCAGGGAGCAAATGAAAGCCAGTGAGAAACTTTATTTAGGCTTAAGGGATGCTATCAGTAGGATAAAGGGACTGAGAATTGGGGAGATCGGCATTGAGATAGAGCCCAATGCCAAGGTGTCCCTCACGGATGTCCTCTCCAGGGTTAACGATTGGTGCGAGGAGAGGGGTGAGAGGTTCGTCTTCGCGTTTGATGAAGCTCAGTACCTCAGGTTTTCAAACATCAGATACGATGGGATAATCGCGTGGGCAGTTGATAACTTGGAAAATCTCAGTTTCCTGCTCTCTGGAAGCGAAATTGGGGTTTTAAGGGATTTTCTGAGGATCGATGAGCCTGGAGCACCTCTATTCGGGAGGTACAGGAGGGAAGTCTATGTCGATAGGTTCACGGAGGAGGAGAGCTTCGACTTCCTCCATAGAGGCTTCAGGGAGTTGGGAGTAGAGCCGAAGGTCGATGAGATAGAGTATACTTTAAAAACGCTCGATGGTATAGTCGGATGGCTCACTTTATACGGTTACATGAGAGCCGTGAGGAAGCTCCCGCATGAAGATGCGCTGGCTAAAGTGTTCGAGGAGGGATCGAAGCTAGTGATGGAGGAACTTGATAAGGTGATCTCACCATCTAGAAAAAGATATTTGGCCATAATGAAAGCTGTCGCCCATGGCTCGGACTCTTGGAGCGATATAAAAGCCTATGTAACTGCTAGGACCGGGCCGATCCCGGACAGTAGGCTCGATGAACTCTTGGGGAATTTGATCAAGTACGGTTATCTGGAGAAGAACGATGAATACAGGATACCCGATCCCATCGTGAAGCGCGCGGTCATCAGTTCATGAAGTCTCCGTGCATTATTAAGAGCTCAACTAGAGCGAAGAGACTCTATGATAATCTCGAATTGCTATGCTTAAGAACTCATTGAATCAATGATCCCAGCGAATTAAAGCGAGAGCTTGAATTCTCTGAGAATCTAATGATGGCGCCTCCTTTGAGTGTGAAGTTAACGAGGGAAGGGATACTGATTCCGGAGGAGCTTTTTCAAGGAGGTGAATGCTTTCAATAAGTTGAAGCAAGTCCTAGCTACATTGAGACGCTCGCAGATGAGGATGCCCCAGAGAGCTTAAGGAAGGGCGGAGAGGAGATCGTCAGGGGAGAGTATGTGGAATGTTCGATAGAGGATCTGGATAATTTTGAAGGGGATCTGAACTCCACTTTTAAGGACGGAGCCTCCAATTGATAATAAGGGATTATCAAAGATTTCCGCCGACCTCCGGCTCTATTTTGAAGGATAATCCGGGATCAACTATCCGGTTTTTATAGGATCTCCCCTCAGTTAGACTGTGGAGAGGGGTTACGATCCCATAGCACTCGCTGAGGTAACGAGGAGGATCGTCGAGAGGGATGGGAGCAGGAAGTACTACAGGTTCAGAGGGGGCAGGTGGTACGGCGGAATAGCTACTGCGGATTGCGTTGGCTGCAACCTGAGGTGTATCTTCTGCTGGAGCAACACGCCTAGGGATAATCCGGCCATGGGCTGGGGGTTCTACAGCCCCGAGGAGGTATATCGCAACTTAGTAAAAATAGCTGAGAGAAGGGGCTACAGGCTGCTCAGAGTATCCGGGAACGAGCCAACGATATGCTGGGATCACTTGATGAAGATCCTCGAGCTAGTAGAGGAGGATGGACGCTTCAAGTTCATCCTGGAGACGAACGGTACCCTGATAGATGAGGAGAAGGCTTATGACCTCTCTATGTTCAGGAGGGTCCACGTGAGGGTATCCCTGAAAGGGGCGTGCGAGGAGGAGTTCAGCCTCCTCACCGGAGCTAGGCCAGAGGCCTTCGAGCTGCAGCTCAATGCATTGAAGCATCTAGCTGATCATAATGTCCCAGCCCATCCGGCTGTCATGCTCTCCTTCTCGAGTGAGGAGAGCGTAGGGAAGCTCATAGAGAGGCTGAATGAGATAGATCCAGTTTATGTGAGGGAGTTAGAGGAGGAGTACGTTTTTCTCTACCCTCACGTCAAGGAGAGGCTGAGAAGAGCTGGGATTATGCCAAAAGTGGCATATGAGCCTGATAGAGTGCCAGAGGACCTCGTATGAGTCATCATGGGTAGGCTCTTTACCTCATACTGTTTCTGGAGAGCCTCAAATGGGTAGAGGAGGATCGACCTTAAATATGTGATGGATATTCAACTAGTCGTGAGGAAGCTACTCGAGTACGACCCGGAAATAGTGGAGATAGTCCAATTCGGTTCCTCGGTTTATGCGCCTGAGCACGCCAGGGATCTGGATCTCCTCATCATAACGGGGAGTATCCGAGAGAGGGACTTGAGGAGGAGTTCTATAAATGGTTCAGGAGAGTTGAGGAGTATATCTCGAGCTTAGAATCGAAAGTTAAATCTAGATGACCTCTAGCACTCAGAATGTTTCTAGGAGGTTCACAAATGGCGTATGTTTTTACGCATTCATTGAGAGGATAAGTGGTGGCTTGGAGCTTCAGGAGTATTCTTCGATCCACGGATTATATTGGGCCTGTGATACGCGCATTAAAGCAGCGGGATCTCATACTGAAGCTACTAGCTGCTGGGATGAGCTTGAGGAACTCAGAACTACAGAATCGGTTTGAGGATATAAAAGCTACACTGCTTTATGCTACTAGAGTATTGAGGAGAGAGGATCTCCTTTTCCTCCGAAGGTCCCGAGCCTTCGGATGAGAGCATGAGGATCGAAACCTGCGAGGGACTGGAAAGCACGAGTTTCGATGCGCAAAGCATTACGGCGGAGAGGAATCAACCTTAAATATCCGCATTACGTCATTTACGCGATGGATCCAATATACTACGTGATCAGCATCTCACTCACTATAATAGGAATGCTCGCGGGAGTGACTTATTGGTTGGGGAGGAAGTTTTCTAGAATAGATCACAGGTTCGAGAAGATTGAGGGGGAGATCTCCAGGTTAAGAGGAGATATTTCGAGAGCTTTCGATGGGATGAAACCTGCTACTGTAACGATAAACTCCCTCATGCTGGACTTCCTCAGTCTTAAGGGCTTGATAAGGGATGATGAGGCGAGGATGATAGGATCTGAGATGCAGAGGGTTTTCTCCATCGTGAAGCTGAATCCCTTAGCAAAGGAGGACCTTGAGTACCTGAGGAAGATCTTTTCAAAGGATGTGGATGAGATAACGATAGAGGAGGCGGAGAAAGTAGCTGAGATAGGGAAGAAATGGTGGTATGAGGACGGGAGCGAGATAGCCTACAAGACTTTTTTAGCGGGGCTCGTGATAAGAGGTTATCACATATCGAAGATGGTGAAGGAGGGAAAGAAACCCTGGCTTGAGCCCCCTTTCAGGGGAAAGGAATGATTTCCCCTCAAAGGTAAATCTTGCCCTCTCTCAACACCACTTTGTACTGGCGAAGCTTATATCTTGTCAGCCGACTGACAAGATGGGGGGTAATGCACTCTCAGAACCTGGGAATGGGGATTAGGGATCTGAGGAAATACAATGAAAGCGGGGTCAAATGGAGGCCCTCCTGAATAGTTATCAGCTATATTCCTCTATCTTCAGGGGCGTCAGGTCCTTCTCCCACCTCATTACCCATATATTGTTGTTTCTAGCTGCTTCTACGGCCTCCGGGACAGCGTAATCAGTATATATGACCTTTATGATCCTCTTCCTCAGGAGATCCGGCCTCTTACTTCTTATTAGCTCTATCTCATCCAAGAGCTCGTAAACGAGATTCACCCCCAATCTGACTGTGGCTTCCCCTATCACGCAGAGATCTTCGGTAGCCCCATATATGTTCACCTCTTTGGAGTCAATGAAAATACTGCTCAGCTCTATATCTACTTTGAGATCCTGCTTTATCCTGTGCTTTATCATGCTCCTCGCTTCCTCCTCGACTGTCAGGGTGAGCCTCTCCAAGGTAGCGGACATCCTGCTAATCGTGATACGCATTTCCCTCACTTCCTCCCACAGCTTATTCTGCCCTTCTCTGAGAGCTTTTACCTCCTCCCACAGCTTATTTTGTCCTTCCCAAAGCTTATTTTGGTTCTCTTCAAGGCTATCAAGTCTCTTCAATATCTCGGAAATCCCCAAATAGCCAGCAACTGCATATCTAAACTCCAGATCCCTCTCTAGAAGGTCTAGCATCTCCTTTTTGAGCCTGCTAGTAGCCCTAGCCACAGGACAATCGAGCGAGCTGCATATAAAAATTTTGGGGTGTTCTGGCTCTCGATATATGATGTAGAGCCTCCTCAGATGATGTGGAAAGATAGATTAAAGCCCTCTTTTACAAGCAGTGACTTCTCACAGAGTTCATCGGAGCCCAGCTTCCCATCTCACGCTTACGGAATCTAATCGATCTGGAAATTACCGAAAGGGCTTAAACCTTCATCCTCATGAGCATTATGTTGAGAAGCCACTGCTTGTGAACTCCATAAACAAGGGCTCTCCCTGCATTAGTCAGATCTCCTTTTCTCAAGCAATATATTGTCAGTGCATTGACAAAGCTTTATATATATCTTGTCAGCTGACTGACAAGATGGAGGAGCTAATATATTCCCAGAATCCCTGTGGGAGTGGGAGAACTGGGAGACAAGAGACAGAGATCTGAGGAAATACAATGAAAGCAAGGTGAAATGGAGGCCCTCCTGGATAGATAAGGTCTCCCTTGAGCCCTCCTCCATGAACGTAGTGATGGGACCCAGGCAAGTTGGGAAGACGACGGGAGCGAAGCTCCTCATATCTGAGCTCCTGAAGGGGAGAAGCTCAGGATCGATCTTCTACTTCAGCTGCGATCTCGCCTCCGATTCAAAGGAGCTGAGGGATGTCCTGAACTTCTACAGGAGGTTTAAGGAGAGAAATGGAGTGAAGAGCTCTATTATCTTTCTGGATGAGGTCACTGGGCTGGAGGGCTGGTGGAGGATATTGAAGGGATACGTTGATCTAGGCCTCCTGGAAAGGGATGCCTTGGTTCTTCTAGGCTCCGCTTCGTTCAGGTTCGAAGGGTTCTCTGAGGCCTTTCCCGGGAGGAGGGGGATGGGGAGAACTGTGGAGGTACTTCCTCTCAGCTTTCCGGAATATGCGAGGGTGAGAGAGGTTGAATTGAGGATCAGCGAGTACAGCAGAATTCTCTCGGCTTTTGATGAATATCTCGAGACCGGAGGATTTCCCAGGAGCATAAATGGAGATGAAAGATTTCCGGAGGATCTAATTGTCAGCATCGAGATGGACTCCGTTAAGGCGGGAAGAAATCCCAGGATTCTGAGGCTTATAGCTAAATCGATAATAGAGAAGGCTCCTAGTGCCATCAGCTTCAACTCGATCGCGGGAGATCTCGGGATATCGCACAACACTGTCCATGATTATGTAAGGCTGATGGAGGACATGTTCCTCCTTGGAGTAGCTTACTTAAAGGAAGATGGGAAGATCCTCTACAGAAGGGAGAAGAAGATCTTCATCAGGGATCCATTCATTGCGATATCTCTCTCTCAAAGCTCCTCGGGGCAGATCTCTCAAGAGCAGCTCTCCTTGAATGGGTCGTTCAGGAGCACGTCCTAAGGGCATTCGGGGAAGTTTACTTCTGGAGGAATGGATTCGAGGTGGATGTCATTTCTGGAAAGCTGAAAGTCGAGGTTAAGGCTGGAAAGCCTCACAGGAGATATCCCAGAGGTGTCACGGTCCTTTCCGAAGAGGATATACAGGCTTTCCTCCTGAACTTAGGAAGATAGAGAAATCAGACTTCCTAACTAGGAAACGGTCATCTGCTCTCCAGGATCTTCCTTATCTCAGCAGGTCTCCTCACTATCTTGACCCCCATCCTATCAGCGAAATCAGCGACTCTCTTTGGTATAATCCCTGATCTCGAGTATATTATCAGGAGATCCGGTTTCCTTCCCCAATCCTCCTCTATAACGCCGATCCCATCCTTCAGCTGCCTTACGTCCTCTATCTTAGGCATCGCTATATCTATGGATGCTAGGATTCCCCTTCCCTCTATCAGGACATCCGCCCCCGCTCCATCCCAGATGAAGACCTCGTAATCCGGGGCATTCTTCCTGAACCATCCCTGAAGCATCAATCCAGTTCTGAACTCCACATCCCTTTCCCTCAGCTTCCCAGTTTCCCCGAGAAGTCTTTTCACATTTTCAGTCAGCTTATCTATGTTTTCAGTACTCTTATCAACTTTCTCCGTCAATTTTGCTATATTCTCAGTATTTCTATCAATTTCCCTCTCTATATGGGATATTAAATCTAGGAGAGGCTTGAACACATCTCTGAACACTATCCTTCCCGCTTCCTCGTATTTTCCTCTCCTTATAGCCTCCAGCACGATATCCTCAGCTTTCTTTAATGCTTCTTCCATCATGGCAATACCTTAAAATGATCTTAAAAAGATTACACAAGGCCGCTCAATTCATTAGGATGCGCTGCATGATGGCCTATGTGCCTGTCAGCCTCCCCTTCAACAAGTTTATTATATCAGATTTTATGGATGATACCTCCTGCTTCAGCAGCCTCACTTCCTCCTTAAGATCGTCGATCTTCCTATTCGTATCATCTATCCTCTTGTTGAGGGAAGCGCTCAGGTCATCTATCCTCTTGTTAAGGGAAGTGTTTAGATCATCTATCCTCCTATTCGTATCATCTATCCTCCTGTTTATCTGGTCAAGGAGGAGGATTATTACATCGATGCTAGTGAGCTTCTTCCCCTCAGTTATCTTCTTCGCTATCCTCTCGGATGCCTGCCTGAGTGCCTCCTCCAAGACGGATGTGACTACAGCTTCTGCCACAGGGGAAGCTGCTGAGGGAGGGATATAAATGTATCCATTTTATCGAGTCATCTCCTCAATACCTCTGGGGAATAGAAACTGACAGGGCCGTGCGGGGCATGAGATAGGCAGTTGATGAATCGAGTTCGATAACCCTATCTGAAGTGAGTCTTATGGAGAATAATTACACGAGCTGAGCTCTGAATGGGAAGTTCCACGTATATTATCAATATCCGTTAGTCTGAGGATTGGAAGTAAATCCTCTGAAATATTATAAGCTCCTCACTCGAGACTACCGGATGCGTATGGAGTTCAGGTATATAGGAGATGTCAAGGTCTCGGAGGTGGGCTTGGGGACCTGGCAGTTCAGCGACTCCTGGGGAGTGACTAGCTACGATCTCGCCAAGTCCATCATAGAGAGAGCTCTGAATGTCGGAGTGAACTTCTTCGATACCGCAGCAGTATATGGGATGGGGATGAGCGAGAGGTTCCTCGGGCAGGCCCTCAAGGAGCTGGGGGAGAGGGAGAACGTCTTCATAGCTACTAAGATACCCGGGGAATTCTTATCCAGGCACGACGTATTTAAAGCTACCAAGAGGTCCATGGAGAGGCTGGGGAGCTACATAGATCTAATGCAGGTCCACTGGCCCCCCTGCTGGGATAACATACCGACGTGCGAGTACATGAGAGCTTTAGAGGAGTTAGTCCACATAGGGGCGATAAGAATGATAGGGCTCAGCGATTTCCCCCCTGAGCTCATAGAATCTGCCTGGTCCTGCCTATCAACTGAGGATATAGTCAGCATCCAGGTGAAGTACAACTTAGTTGAGAGGGATGCTGAGAAGGAGATAATCCCCTACGCAGAGGCATACGATTTGAGCGTTCTTGCATGGTCCCCTCTAGCTAAAGGAGCCCTTTCAGGGAAGTACAGGCCCGAGAACCTTCCGAAGTTCAGCGATGTCAGGGAGGGCTCCGCCGTATTCCATCCCGAGAACTTCAGGCAGGTTTATGAGATAGTGAAGTTGCTTGAGGAGATTGGAGCGAAGTACGGGAAGAAACCATCTCAAGTGGCTTTGAAATGGCTCCTCATGGCTAGTGAGAAGGTGATAGTGATACCTGGAGCTAAGAGCCCGGAGCAAGTGGAGGAGAATGCGGGGGCATCGGGTTGGACCATGAGCTTAGAGGACTGGATGAAGCTGGAGGAGGAGAGCGGTAAGATAAGGATAACTAGGGTTCTTTGGTAGATAGGTTCGGTTGATCACAGCTAGAATAGAGATGCAACGCTGGAGGAGCCTTCCTACCCCTACATCTTTATTCCGAGAGAAAATATGAGAAGCAACTCCATCTCTCTTTTATCCTAGGGCTGCAACCAGACTGAGATAAATTCGTATGTTAAGAGTTCCCGGGAAAAATATACCTCTATTCACCGAAAGTTTTTTTATGATATCATTCGATCGCTTCGTATGCCAGAGCAGAGAGGGAGCTTACTGCTGGGCGTCATCGTAGGATTCATAATCCACTTGCTGCTCGGAGGTACGCTCCCAGTGATCGGGGATCTAATAGCGGGCCTCGTCGCTGGATACATAGCGAAGGGCGTGGGCAGAGGAGCTGCAGCTGGCTTCCTATCGGGGGCCTTAGGGGGGATAATCCTCGCTATAATCCTGCCCCTCCTACTCACCCCCCTATCGAGCCTCTTTCCATTCTTAGCACCATTCTTAGGTTACCTTCAGGCTAGTGTCGCGTTATTAGCGATAGCCCTCTCGATCAAAGGAGCTCTGATAGGCTTACTAGGAGGTGTGATAGGAGGGGCTATCTCAGCCAGGCGCTAAGCCTTCTAGCGCCTCATCGAGTCCTCTAAAATGCCTCTATAACGAACTTATCTCCGAGCTCCGCCTTTTCTATTTAATAATTTATCTAAGAGTTTCCAGCCCCAGGGTAACCTCCCTCAATTCCCAGTAGCCCACGCTCTACATCTTTTCCTCTCTCATTAGATGGCATCATCGCTCCATTATTCTCCTTTCAAATCGATCGAAGCTTAGAAACTACCTTAGGAGTGCTTCCCTGACTCCCTATATGATAGAAGCCGAGATCACAGCGAGGATTGATGTGGACTCAGGTTATACTTATATATAACCGTAGGTCTATATTGTGGAACCCAGGAGGATCTCTCTTATCAAGATACTCAAGGGGAAGCTCTTGAAGATAGCTGAGCTCCAAGATGCGGTGATTCTAGAGCTCTCCAGGAGATTCAACTTCGTCCTCCATGGAGGTCTAGCTGTCTGGAGGGTTTACGGAGGGAAGAGGTTCTCATTGGACATAGATATCTATCATGATAATCCCAGAGAACTCGTGAACATCCCATTTAAATCCACGAGAGTGCTCACGGCATCGGGAGTCCTTTATTTGAGAATCAAGGATGATGTTGAAATAGAGCTCGAGGCATCCCCCATGTTCGAGGAGGTAGTGGAGGCAGATTACTGGCTCGTCGATGGAAGTAGCATCGTCGTCAGGACTCTCAAACAAGAGGAGCTCGTCAGGGAGAAGGTGAGGGCATTCCTGGAGAGGGGGAAAGCGGAGGACCTCTACGATATCTACTACCTCCTGGACCTATGCGATCCCGGGCTCATAAGGGAGGATATGAGAGTCCTCTCAGGGAAATTGAGGATGCCTGATGATTTCTCAGGACTTAAGGAGCTCATATTGATGGAGCCCCTAGCTTCGATGCTATAGAGAGGAAAGTGAGGAAGTATGCCTCACTATAAGTACTCACAACTCCTGGAAGAGCTCAGGAGATCCTCCTTCTTCACTTACAGTTTCGTTGAGCGGGCTGCCGGTAGCTACGCGAAGCTCCTGATCCACAGGCTGAGGGAGAGAGGGGAAATAGAGGAGCTCATTAAAGGGGTCTACACATTCAAGAAGTCCCCCTACATGATTGTGAAGGCAATCCCTTCTTATATAGGTCTAGGATCAGCTGCATTCCTCCATGGAGCCTGGGATCAAGTGACAGCTATAACAGTACTCTCCCCTATGGTCTCGAGCTCGGTAAAGGGAGGGATGAGGGAGATAGCTGGATACAAAGTGTATCTCAGGAGGATCTCTGAGAAGATGTACTTCGGGTACGATTACATATTCATAGATGAGATAGGGGAGTTCTTGAGGGTGAGCGATCCTGAGAAGACCCTGATAGACATCTTATACTACAGATATCCTTTCAGGGATGAGATAATTCCGAGGCTCGTTGAGATAGTGGATAGGGGGAAGCTGATGGATTACGCTGATGAGATCAGGAGGAGAGGGGTTAGGGGGTGGAGGTCTTTGAGCAACTATCTCGAGAACCTCTGATGAGAGCCTCAGGGAATATACTGGGCAAAATCTGAGCTTGGATCAGATGAAGCAACTCTTTCCGACCTTCCTCCTCCCGTAGACTAAGGTCCGCTCCCGGTGTTCCTGAACCTATCCAAATCACTAAACCTGATTATACTAACCGCAATTAGTATAATCATGGTTAGGGTATGAGCCTTCCGCTCGGCGATCCTCGATAGGCCAGCTATATCGACTCCTATCTTCGACCTGCATCCGGCTTAAGTGCATTCCTGATCGCAGAGCTCAGCTAGGCTCACCTGCCTCACGCCCTCCTCCGGCTCAAATGCGAAGCCACTCCTAGAGTAGATGTAGTAGACTTCCCTCCTCTCCCCCCTCCTCCATTCGAACTCCTCAGCCTTCCTCTCGAGCTCCCTCAGGACGGATTTGTCCAGGGGATTCCTGGACCATTTAGCCTCCATGAAATAAGCTATCCCTTCCCTCTCATCTACAGCCACCCCATCTATCTCCACTTCGCCCCGCCACCACCTGCCGGCTCTCAGCTGTACTGAATGGGAGAAGTGCTCGAGAGCTATCTCCTCGAATATCTTAGAAACGTATTCATCCAGTCTCTCCGAGATCCTCGCAGCAACCCTTTCCACTTCCCCCAGCTCGAGGAGGTGGAGGTTAGGCCTTACGTATGTGAACCAGAAGCTGAGGAAATTATCCTTTATGAAGTATCTGGCCCTCCCGCGTCTCCCCTCCTCTAGCAGAGGGTACCTCCTCTCCACAATATCGAGGAGAGCTTCTAGAGTCCTCATGTACCTCGGCAGCTCGCTGGATGAGAGCCCGCTCTTGGATGCTATCTCCCCCAGCGTAGTAGCTCCCGATGCCATTGCCTCGAGTATCGTCATGTATCTAAGAGGCTCCCTTGTCTCAGTTGCCAGAAGGAAATAGGGTTCCTCGTGCAAAGGCCCCGTCGGCTCCAATACCAGATTTTTGATGTTTTCGAGGAGGCTCTCATATCGAAGGAGCGATAAGTATGCGGGGACACCTCCGAAGACAGCGTAAGCCCTTACTCTATCCTCGCACGACCAAGTGAAGAACTCCTTAGCGCACCTGAACGTGAAGGGCCTCACCTTGAGCTGTCCCGTCCGCCTCCCGAAGATCGGAGAGGAGGATGAGAGGGCTACTCTCTCGACGACACCGACTGAGGAGCCGCTCAGCACTAGGAAGACATTGGATCCGCTGAGGAATTCATCCCAGGCTGCCTGCAGTTCATTGAGGAACCCCGGGTCGTACTCCGCCAATCTCTGGAACTCATCTATGGCTAGGATGATCCTCCCATTGTCGCTCTCCCTCGCTATGTATCTGAATAGCTCCTTATAGCTCCGTAATAACGGTGGATGGACACCTAGTTGCTCGCTTATCGCCTCGGAGATCTCCTGGAGGATATTTCCAAGCCTGGAAACCACGAAGTAAACGCCCCTCTTACCTGAGAGGAACTTCCTGAGCAGTAGAGTCTTGCCCACTCTCCTCCTCCCGTAAACGATTATCAGCTCAGCTCTATGCGAGCGGTACCTCTCCTCCAGGAAGCCGAGCTCCCTGCCCCTATTTATGAATGTGATCATCATGATTACAATCATCATGAACATATTCATAAATATAGCCCCGAGCGGACAGCTGCATCTTCAAGTCCTGGGGGCGTAAACAGATGGAATCCCTGTTATTATATTCAAATCGAACTTCCTCGGCTTGTGAGCCAGTATGTATCCGCTGTAAGCCCCTCTCCTCATGAAATCCACGTCCTCGAAGAATATCCATGAGAGGGCAATCGAGCTAGCTATGTCCCAGAAGTAAACGTGCATGGGGTGAGTTCCATCCTTCGTCAAGATTATCCTCGTCGTGTATCCGGTGAGGGGATCGTGATCGTAGTGGGCTGTGAAGACAGGGCCCCTCTCATCGTACCTCTCAAGGAGGAAGTCCTTGTACCCCGTCATCATCGTGAACCTATCAGCTTCCTCCACTATGAATACGCCATCCCTCAGTATAGTGCTCACGCTCCCATAGAGCTTCACCAGGTCGATCGGGTTGAAGTGAGGGGTACTCAAACCCCATAGGATAGCTATGTCCGCCTCTATCCCAGATTTGTACAACTCCCTGGCGTCAGCAACTAAGGCTTCAGCCTCTATTCCTGCGGCTCTGCTGAACTCCACCGCTTTCTCCAGCGCATCCTCCCTCAGATCCACGAAAGTGAGCTCCGCATCCCTGCCGTTGCCAGCAGTTTCAAAGTAGATTTAAATAGACGTTGACCTATATGATGGGTGCTCCAGATGTGGGATGGTAAATGCCCCGAAGGGAGTGCTGCAGGTAGCTAAAAGCTGCCTTAAACCTTCAGATGGAGGGTCTTTCTCCATCCCAGAAGCTCTCTCATGATGGGATGGAGCGGGTTCACCCTGACAGGGGAGAAGGCTGATGAGGGCCCCAATGAACTCGGGAGGGGCCCAAAGCTGATGAGTCCCAAGGGCTACGTAAGTCTATCAAAGACTACGTAGCTCAGAACCCTAACTCAACTACCCTCTTGGCGAGGGCTATCCCCCCTACCCCCGGTCCCGCTGCAGACATCGACGATCCTCACCTTCCCCCTCCTCAGCACCTCCTCGATCCAGCGGTGCGAGATTATCTTGCCGAACTCCTCGAGGGCTCCCTCATACCTCTCCTTCCCCTCTCCCTCCGATAGGTCCTCGGGCCACCTGAACAACTTGTAGATCTTCTTGAGGCTCTCCGGATCGAACATCTAGGAGTTGCTCAGCTTAACTTTATAAATTTTTCACTCGAACCTGAGGGAAGTTATATCTCTTAAGTGATCATGAAAGTGAGAATGGTATATTTATGGTATATTGATCGATCTAGAGAGCATAGCTTAAAGCTTCTCAGGAGGAATTATCAACTTAAAGAGCTCTATACCATTTTTAAGGGATCATCTGACGATATAAGCTCATTTTCTCGGATAAAATCTGAGATATACTTCCTAAGGGAGGAGGGGTCGAGTTCCTCCCTTAGAATCTGGATTTTACATGTTTCCCTTGGATATCTCGCCCCAAGCTCAGAGCTAAGTCTAATTACATCTTCCTACTCAGCCTTTCTAATAGAACTAGGACAGTCCACTAATCAAGATCAGAGACAAGGGAGAATTTCTTAGGATAATGACTCCTCATTTGCTGTTTATGCCTTCCCTAACTATCCTTCTGAACTCCTTTAGAAGGTTGAGGTATCTTTCGAATTCTTTGTCCGATAACGAATAAATGGCAAGTATATTGATAACCAAATTTCCTGTAAGTTGATCAATTTTTTTAAGTTGCCCCCTATATTTAGAAGCTATTTCTTTTTCCTTTCCCATGAATCCATCAGCTAAGGATAATATGCGTGCGATTCTCTTCTTTAGAAATTCCTCATCTCGAATCTCTATGCCTAGTCCTTGAATAAATTCTAGCGCATCTCCTATTATCTTTTCAAGTTTATCACGAGACTTTGGTGAGAGAAAGATCGTATTTTCCCCTCTCCACGAATATCTCCTCTGGATGAGATATCCACGCCTCTCCTCTTTAGAAGATATAAGTCCAGCATTCTCCAGCACCTTGAGATGATAATATATTGTTTGTATAGATTTTCCTGTCTCAAATGCTAGATCCTCTGCAGTAGCCTCCCTCCTAGCTAATATATTTGCGATCATTCTTCTTGTCCTGCTTGCTAATATAGAAAGAAGTTCCTCGGTCATTATATCACCATCTCTCTACGAGCTTATAGCTTTAACACTGAGAGGAATAGATTGGCGTCCCTATAAATTTGTAGGAGTTCTGAGATCTCCATTGTAACCAAGACTCTCAGAACCGCAACCAGGTACCAACATTTCTGCACTCCTTCCTCCTGTCCTCCTCCCGTCCATCATCACAACCTCGGGATATTATTTCCGGATAGAACTACTTATAAGCATTATCTTCACGATATATATTATTATGAAAATATTTATACAGGGAAAATCCCGCTCTACTTTCGGGATGATTAATGAATCCTGTATCTGCTCTAATAGGATATTTAGGGGGTATAGATTTTATAATACTAAGAGATGAGACTGCCTGGTGTGGAAAATATATCTATGTGACTGGAACTTCTTCGAGATTCTCAGAAAGAGAAGGGGGAGTACTGCTAGAGCAAGAGGTCCACTCTAAGGGATTAGAGGAGAAGATACCTATAGACGGATTCGATATTCCCTCCGCACCACCTGAATGTCATTGGTATTATCTAAAGTAGAGAAGGTGATATAATGAACAGAGCATTGAATGTAACCCTTCTGATGTCTAGCAGCTTTCTCGCATCTATAATAGGAGGGATGCTCTTCTTCTTAATTCCTTTAATTTTTTCATCAGAAGAGGGGATTATGTGGCTCTATGGAATTTCTTTCTCCGCTCTGATGCTCGCCTCCTTAATCTCCTCATTCATCGGAGGACTGCTCGCTGATTCCATTGGGATATTGATTATGGTAAAACTGCCGGCTCTTCTCTCCTTCTTTGTCCTTCTGGGAATTTATCTCATGCTTCCGCTGGGAATTTTTTGGATAGCTGCCCTTCTTCCGCTCTTTGGATTCGTAGGAGGACTTTCAAGTCCGGCAATGCAGACCCTCATCTCCGAACTCATGCCAAGAGAGAGAATGGGGAGAATTTTCTCTTTGTTCAATGTGGTAATTGCATTGGGGGAGTTATTGGGTCCTCTCTTAGTCGCAATGACATCTAAAGGGCATGAATTCAGACCCTCAATACTCCTCATGGTGATAATGTGCCTCTTAGCTTTCCTCCTCAGGCTGAGAGTTGAATATGTGGAAGGGGAGAAAGCAAGAAGATTTTCCCATACACTTAGGGTAACAGCATCATCCCTTAAGAATTCAAATATAACTAATCTTCTCATCTTTATAGCCCTCGTGGGATCTGCTGAGGCCCTCTTCTCCACCTATCTAGTACCATATCTGTACTCTGTCCTGAGGTTCGAGCTGTATACGGTGACTGCGCTTTATATTATGGTAAAAGTAATACATATTACGACGCAACTTCCTGTAGGAATTTTGATCGATAAAGTTGGCTATCTGAGGATCCTTTATCTATCCTCCTTCATATCCTCCCTTGTCGCGATGGCCCTTCCTCTAGCGCGAAGCTGGCTCATTCCCTTGATCCTATGTGTTGGTGCTTTCTCAATGATGATGAACGACCCTGCCGTGAAAGTGGCCATTGGGACGAATTCCCCTAAGGAGGTGAGATCCACTATTTTTGGAATTGCAAACAACCTTGTGGTCCTATCGCAGAGCCCGATAGTTATAGTTGGTGGGTTCCTCTGGAGCATATGGCCGGGAAGCATTTACATAATCTCCTCGCTACTCTTTCTCTTTTCCCTGTTTATCTTGAGCATTCATAAGACAGCAAGAGTAGAGCTGTAAATTAGATCATCCGAAGGATATTGAAGGGACTTGATAGCCTTGAGGAGACAGAATATAGAAGATTAGAGGAGATTATCAACCCAAAGATCTCCATTCCCCCTGAAAGAGATCTATCTCAGCTCTCGCAAATTCCATTCATGTCCGGAAACGATCGATTTCCGGACGATCATGATGAGGCATTATCGCGGCGGCTTTCGAGCGGGCTGAGCCGCCATTAAAGAGCCTTAATCTCAATTTCCGAATCCTTTATCGGGTCTAAGCCTCCTGAAACGTATATCTAAGTCAAGCACACGAGAATTCCCACTGATCGCTCGATGAGGGCTTAATCTCTGTTAAAGCATTAAATAATGGATTCGCATGTATCATCGATGAATGAGGAGTGTATGTTCATCCTCTCGCTCCTCTCAGAGAGGCCCAGATCCCTCTCCGAGATATCATCTGAGGCATCTATATCGAGAGCGAGCGCTTACAGGTATTTGAGTGAACTAGAGGGGAGAGGATTGGGTTCTTAAGCGTGGAAGATCCTATTACCTGACGGATAGGGCTAGGACCCTCCTCAACCTAGAGCCAAAGGATGTCCTAGGCATATTCCTGATAGAGAAGCTGTTCCTGAGGGCCGTTAGGCTGAGGGCGGGAGGATGGGAAAGGGGTTTGGAGCTTCTGGAGAGATACTCAGGGGGGAAGGGCTATGTCCTCGGATATGAGACAGCTGCATATCTGAGGACGGGATACCAGCTTCCATCCGCGACCTTCGCTTACGTGAGGGGAAAGGATCTAGATGATTGGCTCTCCTGCCTGAACATGAGGAGGGGGGCTGGGGACCTCGTCCTGATACCCGTGAGGGAGCTCCCATCATTCGAACTCATCGGAGGGAAGCCCGTTGTTAATATTGAAAGGCTCAGATTGGAGCTCCTCGCATGGCTCGGGAGGGGGATCATTGACCTCGCCGCACTGGGGCAGGCTTTACCGCATGGAGTGAAGGATTCCTCAGAGTGATTCCCATCATACCGATGAATAGGATCCTGAAGGACTCTCAGCATAAAAAATCTAAGGGATCTAGAGTCGAGGACTCTAGGCATCTCGAGAATTCGAGGCTCTGTGAATCGATGCCCTCATCAAGATTATCAAATACATCAGAGCTCCTATCAGTAGAGTCAGTACGCAGAACTCGTGGATTGGGAGGGATGGATCATATAGTGGATTCTCCTCGATCGGGTAGAACGGCCTTATGTCTCCGTAGAGGGGAGAGTCCAGTAGGACATGAGAGAGCGTCCCGATCACTCCAGCTAGCAGGAAGGAGCTCTCACCGACACTATCCTCCAGGAGGAGGCTCCTGTAGAGAGGGCCCAGTGGTCTCTCGAGCAGAGACATAGCGTAGCCTATCAGAACCCCGTATGGGATTGCCGCGAGGAATGTGTGCAGGTACCCGTGTAAGGGGTAATCTAGGCCGAGTAGTATGACCAGAAAAGGCTCAATATCGGGGGCAACGCTGGCCACGAGGAGAGTGGGCATATGCAACCACCTGCGGAGGGGCAGGCCCATCGCGATGGAAGGCCCGAGGTGGAGGGGTGTGAAGGGCATGATAATTCACGTAGGGATTTAAATTTGATCGTTGAGGATTAAGGTGATAGCTGAAGTCTTAGTCACATCGGTCCTGGAGGGGCATTGAGGCAGTCCTCAGATAAGATAGCCCGCGGAAGGGAAGAGATTGACGGATAGCGAGATAACAGTTCTCCTCCTGGATCAGATGAACAAAAGAATGGAGATTATAAATCAATCCATCAATAAGAGGATCGACGATTTGAGGGGCTCATTGAATGGAGGATAGATTATGTTAGAGATTCGCTAGAGTTCGTGGAGCGTAGAGAAATATTGTACTACATAGAAACTGGAATTTGCTTCTGTCGTTCGCTCAGAGGCTGTAATACACTGAAAACATCTGGGAAACTTCGATACATCGTTAGAATATTTTCCCACACATCACCAATACTGAGGCTTCTCACTGTACCTCACTTTATCAGACGGGTCATCTGAGAACCTCCACTTCCCCGATCCAATTGCCAGGAGGACTAAGCAGAGCTCCTCTGCGAGCTTGTCGCTTATCAAGACCTCCTCTTCTATAGGGGATATGACCACATCTGCGAGCTTAGGGCCAAATTCCCTATCGCTCGTCACGACCCAGACATCCATCGCGTCCCTCACTAGGAAGACTCTCGTCGGACCTCCAGCGGTCCCCACTTCAATTATGCTGGATGTCACTGGAGGAGGGTAGAGGGATACCTGCCTAGCTGCGGAAATGGGGATCAGGATCTGGGGGCTTTCAGCTTCAAAACCACTATTGACTAGTGCTGAGGTCTCGATGACTTGTTGCGAGATCCTAGATTTAAGTCTCAGTTTTACTCTCACCACCATGCTCACGCCTCAACGGATATATGTGGCCTATCCTCCCCCTCCTCAACGGGTAGATGTGGCCTATCCTAGGCCTCATCCTCCTATCACCAGCGGGACTCTATTTAAACTTTCATTGGGAGGCTGGGATCTAAAGTCAGTAGGGCCGTGCATAGTTCCGAGAGTTGGGTTCATGGAAGTACGACGTTAAGGGAGCTAAACTTCAGATAGGACGCTTCCTCGGGAAGCTCCTCTCTATAATTACCTTCCCGGAGAGGTCCGAGATACTCACTCTCAGCTCATCCCCTACCTCTATCAAGGAGAAAGTAGTAGGGTAGCCTTTCTTATCGTGACTCTTCATGTGACCGGGGTTTATGTAGATTATCCCGCCCTCCTTCTCAGCCCTGGGGATGTGAGTGTGCCCATGGAGTATTACATCGATAGCTCCCCTCTCAGCGAGCTCCTTGGGATCCGGATCCCAGGGCAGGTCGTTCTCATGCCTCAAGTGAGAGTGAGTAACCAGCGCAAGCCAACCGTTTAAGTTGAGGAGGATCCTGTTGGGGATATCTGGCCTCGAGTAATACGATTCATAGACTCCAGGCACCCTGACGAGGGGGAACTCGCTCAGGAAGGAGGCATCATCGTAATCATCCCCCAGATGCACCACTAGATCCGGGTTCAATTCTCTGAGCTTATTCAAGATCGATCTCATGTTCTCCACCTCACCGTGAGTATCGCTGATGACCACGATCATACGGACCCTCGGATTGGGGAAGCGGTGAGATAAATCTATCCCAGGGGGTCCCTCTATCTGCATGATGTTATCGATCAAACTCCGAACACTATCCTATCCTCCTTGTAGGCCTCTATTAGCTCCTCTATCCCTCTCCTCAACTCCACTTCAGCCCTGAATCCCAGTTCCTCCTCAGCTAATGATGTATCGGCGCGAGTCCTGTAAACGTAGTTCTTTATCGGGTTGGGCCTGAACTCCAGCCTGAGGGGCAGCTTCTCAGCTATTATCGAAGCTAGTTCCCTGAAGCTGGTCTCGACTCCAGTACCGACATTGAATATACCGCTTACTCCAGCTTCCATAGCTATTATGAAAGCCCTAGCAACATCCCTGACGTGTATGAAATCCCTTGTCTGATTCCCATCCCCGAAGATTATGAATGGCTTGCCTCCCATGGCCGCCCATATCATCTGAGATGCTACATTAGCGTACTTCCCCTTCTGCCTCTCATTGGGCCCATAGACGCTGAATAGTCTCAGACCAACAGATCTAACCCCATATAAGCTTTGGTAGACGCTCGAGATCCTCTCCATGAAGTACCTGGCTTCGGTGTAGAGGTCCATGGGCTTTATGGGAGCGTCCTCCCTGTGAGGAGGATCTATCCCATTGTAGAGGGAGGAAGTGGATGCGTAAATTAACTTCAGATCCCTCTTCCTAGCGTACTCTATTATCTCCATGAACTCCCCGAGGGAGCTGGAAACTAAGCTAGGGTCCTCCCTGTACATGGGGCTGGATGATGGGATCCCCAAGTGCAATATAGCTTCCACATCATCCAGCTCGACTAACTTAGATGCGTTGCCCTCTATTACTTTAGCTCCCCTCTCCCTCAGTACCTCGGCTGCCTCCCTCGATCCAGTCATGAAGTTATCTACTATGGCTACTTCCCTCCCCATCTTAAGCAGCATGAGGGCTACGTTGCTCCCTATGAAGCCGGCGCCACCAGTGACCACTATCATATTTACCCGGGATGCGGGCCGGGGGAATTGATAAAACTTCCGACAATTTTATATCCCGGGGGGTGCTCTAGGCCCTATGGAGTATGAGATAAGGTACAGGCCATCTTACAGTATGTTGGTAGTTAAACTGAACCAGGGGGAGACTATAACGGCTGAAGCTGGAGCCATGACTTATATGACGCCGAATATAAAGATTAAGACGAGGGCCAGGGCTGGGGTGCTCGATACAATCAAGCTAGGGATCCTCGGGGGCCAGTCCTTCTTCGTCAACGATTACACCGCTGTAGGAGGGCCGGGTGAGGTAGCCTTAGTATCGGCCCCTCTGGGGGATATAGAGAAGCTCACCTTGGACGGGAGGGGGTACATAATACAGAGGTCCTCTTATGTGGCCTCGGACCCTACGGTAGAGCTCGATATAAAGTGGCAGGGCTTCACTAAGGGGATATTCGGGCAGGGCCTCTTCATGATAAAGACATCTGGGAGGGGGAATTTGTTCATAAACACTTTCGGAGCTATAGATAGGCATGAGCTATCTGCTGGAGAATCTCTGATAGTCGACAATTTCCATTTAGTTGCTTTCTCAGATACATGCTCTTATGAAGTGAGGAGGCTGGGCGGACTGAAGGAGCTCGCTTTGAGTGGGGAAGGCCTCGTTGTCGAGATAAGGGGGCCTGGAGAAGTCTTGATACAGACGAAGAGCATATTTGAATTCGCCAATTGGCTCTGGCAAGTGCTGGAGCCGAAGGTAAGGGCCACTATGGGAGCGAGGTGAACTCCTCTGAGATCAGGATATGATGAAGTACGAAGCGCCTATGAGGGAGAGGATCCCTACCATCGTATCAGCTCTGCCTCCTGTCCTCAGGGGGCCGCTCGACTTCCACTTGGAGAGGGGGTAGAGCCACATGACCCCTACCTTAGTCAAGCTGTCCATGAGGAGATGGGAAATTATCCCTATTGAGGAGAGCCAAGTTACCAGAGGGCTGCCCGTCAGATAAAATATCGCGTATGCCGCAGCTACTGTGAACCAGATGTTGTGGAAGGTCTTCCTGTGCTCTATGAGGGGAAAGCCCCTCAGAGCGAGGTCTAGATCAGGTAGCATGGCCGATATGAGGACTATAGGAACGGAGAGAAGATGCTGAGGGCTGGACCTGAAGAGGTAAGCTGAGAGGAGCAGTGCGAATGCTAAATGAGTTCTCTTGCTCATAACGAGACCGACCCCTCATACCTTATAAAGGATAGGGGGACTGCGGCATCATAAATAAGAAAGGCCTTAGTGATTCGAGTTCCTCAAGCGGACCTCAGCTTCCTCGATAGCCTCTCCAGCATGTCCTTCACCATAGCTTCGAACGTCCAATCAGGCTTCCATCCCCACTCCCTCCTAGCTAAGCTATCATCTAAGCTCCTGGGCCAGGAATCAGCTATTTTCTGCCTGAAATCCGGCTTGTACTCTATTTCGAAGTTGGGTATGTGCTTCCTTATCTCCTCAGCTATCTGCTCGGGAGTGAAGCTGAAGGCAGCGACATTATAGCCTACTAGTATCGTTAGCTTCGAGCGTTCAGCGTTCATCAGCTGAATAGCTGCCTTTATAGCGTCTGGCATGTACATCATAGGCAGCATCGTATCTTCCCTCAGGTAACAAGTGTACTTCTTCCCCTCAAGAGCGTAATAGAATATTTCAACAGCGTAATCCGTCGTACCTTCCCCGGGCATGGCTCCGCTGCTTATTATACCTGGATACCTCACCCCCCTCACATCTACATCGAACTTCTCAGCGTAGTACCTAGCTAAGAGCTCCCCAGCGTACTTAGAGATACCGTAGATAGTCCTCGGGTCCATCACAGTCACTTGAGGCGTGTTATCTCTAGGGGCGCTCGGTCCGAATGCCGCTATTGAGCTGGGCCAGAAAACCCTGAGCTTATACTCCCTAGCTAGCTCGAGCACATTATATAAGCCATCCATATTCGTCCTCCAGGCCAATTGCGGGTTCCTCTCACCAGCAGCTGATAGAATAGCTGCTAGATGGTATATCTCATCGACATCGTACTTCTTTATCACTTCCTCTACCGATTTAATATCTAAGACATCAACTCCCTCTGCTGGGCCCTCCAGAGGGACTCTCGGGGGTTCCTTACTGTAATAACAAGCTATTACATTATCCCTCCCATAGATCTTCCTCAGCTCGGGGACTAGCTCAGTCCCTATCTGCCCAGCAGCCCCGAGCACGAGGATCTTAGTCATTTTGACACCCTATATTATACCCAGGCTCCTCCCAGCTTTCTCGTAAGCTGATAGAGCCTTGTCCAAGTCCTCCTTAGTGTGACCTGCGCTCACCTCATTCCTTATCCTCTCGGTACCTCTAGCCACCATAGGGTAGACTATGGGCACTACGAAGATCCCCATATCGTAAAGCATCTTAGCTAGCTCCCTCGTCTTCTTCGTATCCCCTATTATAGCTGGTATTATCGGCGTCTGGCTCTTCCCCGTGTTGAAGCCCAGCTCATCCAAGCCCTTCTTGAAGTACTCCCTGTTCTCCCAGAGCTTCCTTATCCTCTCCTTCTCAGTCATCACTATCTCCAAAGCCTTAATATTAGCAGCAACTACAGCAGGCGGGAATCCAGTGCTCAGGAGCCAGCTCCTGGCCCTGTTCCTTATATACTCTATTATATCGCGATCGGACCCTATCATACCGCCTGTAGAGCCTAATGCTTTGGAGAAGGTCCCCATGTGGAAGTCCACTTTATCCTCCACTCCGTAATGAGCAGGTGAGCCTCTCCCCTCCCCCAGCACTCCCTCGCCATGGGCATCGTCGACGTAGACCATAGCGTTGAACTCATCAGCTAGCTTAGTTATCCCATCCAGGGGAGCTATGTCACCGTCCATCGAGAAGACCCCGTCAGTTATTATCAATATCTTGTTGTACTTCTTGTGGACCTGCCTCAACTTATCCTCGAGATCCGCTAGATCGCAGTGCTTGTATATGATCTTCTCAGCCCTGGAGAGCCTTATCCCATCTATTATGCTCCCGTGATTCAACTCATCAGATAGTATTATGTCCCCCTGATCCACTATAGCCGGTATGGAGCCTACATTAGTTGCGTAACCCGTCGGGAAGACCAAGGCTGCTTCCGTCCTCTTGAACTCCGCTACCTTCCTCTCCAACTCAGCCATGAGCTCGGGATAGCCGGCTATCGCCCAAACGGCCCCCGGACCCCATCCGTACTTCTCTATAGCTTCGATAGCAGCTCTCTTGAGCCTGGGATCGTTGGCTAAATTCAGGTAGTTGTTTGTGGAGAGCATTATGAACTCCCTGCCTTCCACTACAGCCCGGGGACCCGTGGGGCCCATCAGCCTCCTTATCTCCCATATCTCCCCTCTCTCAACTAGTTCCCTGAGCTTAGCAGCGTAAAAATCCCTGACCCATCCGCGGGCCATGAAATCACCGTTCTAATCACGCTCAGTAAAAGATATAAAGTTTATCAGGCGGAGCTATTTTATAAAAGCTCCTGAAGTCCTCCAGATAATCTCGCGGAGCTCCGAATAAGCGCCGAATCTCCGATTCACTCTATCTTGGGGAGGAATATCAAGCCGGAGCTATCGCCGTATGCAATAGCTCTCCCCCTCCCCTTCTCCCTCGCGACTATAGCGCAAACGAATGAATCGAGCTCATCCAAGCTCTTTGGCTCCCTTATGAGCTTTATCCCAGTTACCTCCTCCAATCTCCTCGCGGCCTCTGGTATCTCCCTCTTCCTCCTCGGCTTCCTGACCCCCATCATTTTGTAGACGGCCGTCGGGAATGTCTCTATCACCTCGAATCTCAGCCTCCTCGAGAGGAGGAACCCCCTCTCAGATAGCTTCCTCATGTGACTGAAGCTCGGCGGGAGCACTCTGAATCCCATCTTTACCAGCATCCTATCGCATCCCCTCAGCTCTGGCTTATCAGTGAGCGGAGCATCTATAGCTATGACCAGAGGCCTTATCTCCTCAGCGAAATCCACTATCTCATCATCCGAATTCAGCGATAATGTATATGCCCTCTCCCCTTCTATCACGCATATCCCTGAGGGCCTCCTCTCGTATGCTGAGAGGTCTATCCCCATGAAAATCGCTCATCCCTCCCTCAGGATACTCCTCAACTTCGGCCTGATGAGCGCTACTCCGAGGGAAGTAGTAACCTCTGTCATAGGGCCTATCAGGAAGATAGATCCTCCCATGACGGGGAGGAAGAGTCCTATCAGCCCGACTATGAGGGCCTGTATGGGGCTCAATCCGAAGAGCATGTAGAGTATCGAGGAGTTCGCGATATCGAATATGAACTCGGATAGGAAGGAGAGGAGGAAAAGAAGCTCCCTCCTCTCTGTCCTTATATATCCCCATATTAAGCCTATTATACCGCATAGAGCTGAATTAACTGCCGTCCATGGTCCTATCCCGAAGAGGACGTCCGAGACGGCGTAGCTCATGATACCGGTCAGCAGCCCCGCGCAGGGGGAGATGGAGGAAGCTATTAGTGTGAACATGAAAGGGAAGTTTATCACTTGGATAGCCCCTATGATTAAGTGCTTCACGACCCTCATAGCTACTGAGAGGGCGGTCATCATTCCCACAGTAGCCACTGTCCTGCTGCCCCTACACGGCACCTCAATCCATGTACCTCCCCCCATTGATGTTTATCACCTCCCCATTCACGTGATCGTTCTCTATCAGGAATATGACGGCGTGAGCCACCTCCTCAGGCTTAGCTATCCTCCCCTGAGGGGAGAGCTCCGCCCCTCTCCTCTTTATCTCCTCCGAGAGGGCTGAAGTATCTACTGGCCCTGGAGCGACAGCGTTCACAGTTATATTGAAGGGAGCCAGCTCCCTGGCTAGAGCTCTAGTGAGCCCTATCACTCCCGCTTTTGATGCTGCGTAAGCTACTCCCACAGTACCTCCTTCCTTCCCAGCTATAGATGATATGTTCACTATCTTCCCCCTCCTCCTCTCTATCATGTGCCCCACTACGGCTTTGCACATGAAGAAAACGCCCGTCAAGTTCACCCCGATTATCCTGTTCCACTCCTCCTCAGTTATCTCCTCTATCCTATAGAGCCTCGGCAAGACCCCAGCGTTATTGACCAATATATCCACGGAACCGAAGCTTGAGAGAGCTCGCTCGAATATCCTCAAGCAATCGCTTCGCTTCGATACATCCCCCTTGACAGCTAAGGCTTCCCTCCCCATCCTCCTTATTGCAGCCACAGTCTCCTCGGCCGATCTCTCATCCGATAGATAGTTTATCAGGACATCAGCTCCCCTCTCCGCTAGAGCTAGGGATATAGCTCTACCTATCCCCCTGCTCCCTCCTGTGACTATGGCCTTGCTGCCCTCTATCCGCATAAGCTTTGGGGGATTCAGAGGGGATAAATTTACCGCTCCACGATAGTCAGAGGCCCCCTTTATAGTGGGGGAAAGCCGGGCATCCGGGGCACAGCCCCTCCTTGAACCTGCCGCAAGAACCGCAATCTGCCCCGCATGGGACTTCTGATCTCTCGACTATCCTTATTGGCAGATACTCCGGGTAGACTATGCTGCCACCGACTATGACCTCGCTCCTCCTGACCCCTTCAGCTGTCCTGAGGGCGCAAACGGAAGTTATGCTCTCCAGGACGTTGATGTCCTCAGCCACCATTATGGCAATTATGTTGTTCCCCCCTATCAGCCTGGAGAGGAAGATGAGCCTCGGACAGTCCCTAAATTTCTCAATTATCTTCGAGATGCTCTTATCATCCGAAGCCTCCATTAGCACCACAGCGTGCCTCAGATCGAGGGCTCTGGGGCTTAAACAAGCTGATACCTTCATGACCCCTTCCTCAATTAATCTCATCACGTGCTTCCTCACAGCTACGTGCGTCATCCCGAGGGACTTCCCCATCTCCGAGTACGAGGCTCTCCCGTCCCTCTGGAGGATCTCCACTATCCTCCTCTCGACGGAGCTCAGCCTCCCGCGCATATTCAAATTGTAACCATACCTTTTATAATGGTTACTAAATTTATCCATAGGTGATGGCGATGCAGAGCTATCAATTGTTGCCGCACTGCAGGACCATGCGGAGAACCTCATAATAGTGGCTACTTGCGATGGAGCATCTTCAGTGGGGCAGATAGGGAATGAAGTCGCGAGGATGCTCACGAAGGAGTTCCCGGATAAGGTGAGGATGTGTTGCCTATCAGCTGTAGCGGCCGGTTCGAAAACTCACCTAGATATATTCAGAAAAACTAGAGCTGTTCTAGCGATAAATGGATGCCAGCTGATGTGCGCATCCAATGTCCTGAAGCAGAGAGGGATAGAACCGGCTTACGAAGTCACGATCTCTAATGAGGGCGTCAGCAAAGTACCATCGCTGGATTTCTCATACGATGCCATGAGGGTAGCTGAAAAGATAGTAGAGGATTTCCTCAAGAAGTTGTAGAGTTAAAAATTCTCAATATATGTACGATACGAGAGCAGCCTATGGCTTCGGCCACTTTCTTGTCAGATTTTTCGATTTTTCTATCGATCCTCCCGTCGAGCGGTTTCTCCATGCGTATGAGCCTAAATGTTCAGCTATCCCCCTGTAGATTAGGGGGATGAGGAGAGCGATGAGCGGTAAGGGGAAAACAGCCGACGTTTTACGTTCACTGGAACTCTTCAGTTTGATCAGCCAGACGTCATAACCGGCCTTAGATGAATTCGTACCTCCCGCTATTATGTAGCCTCCATCACTAGGTCTGTTGAACTGAGTAACCCCAGTCACTGCCACCGCCATCGAAAGTCCTGCTCCACTCTATTTCTGGCCCCTTTGATTCAAAGATAGCTAAATATAGGGAGCAAAAGAGGGCTATTAATATGATGAGGGCTATTATTCTCCTCACACCCTCACCGCTAGCTATATTCGTTGATAATACTTAAGCCTTTCGCTAACGAAATTTTATATATAGCCAGCTATATATCTGTCTATGGTTATGTAGAAGAAGCTACTAAAAGTTAAAGATATACTCAGGAATAACTATTTTGCCAACATTTTCAATGATTTCATCTTATAATTTTATCGTCTGTTGGAGCAATCTCAACGCTATAACATCTCCTAATGCCATTAGTATCTGAAAGTGCATTAAGTTACGCCAATTTTCCTTGGATTCATCTCCTCCCGTAGATAGCATCGAATGTATCCCTGGGAAGGAATATCCCCTTTCTTTTAACTCTATGCTTCTCCCTGTATTCCCTCTTGCACCTCTTACTGCAGAAGTGCTTGCCTCTCCACTCGAGCCCCTTGCCCCTGATGATCCTCCCGCAATTAGCGCACCTCTTAGCTGTGAGAAACTTCAACATCTCACTCAAGCTCTCCCAATGATGAAAATAAAAATTTAGGGTTCCCTGAATATTATCTCCCTTATCTTCCTCCCCGTCTCCTCTATCTTATGCTCACTTACCCTTTTCATCAGCTCCTCAATATTCCCCTCCTTGTAGAACTTCAGCCACTCCTTCGTGAACTCCCCGCTCACGACCCTCTCAGCATAGGTCCTCATCTTCCTCTTGACCTCTCCATCTATCACCTTGTTCCCCACAGTCAGGCCCCCGTATCTAGCGGTCACTGAGACCCTCTCGAGCATCCCCTTCATCCCGTATCTCCATATGAGATCCATTATGAGCTTCGCCTCATTCAGAGCTTCGAAGTAAGCTACTTCAGGCTGATATCCCATCTCCACTAAGGTCTCCCATCCCTTCGTTATCAGCTCCATCAGGCCTCCCGTGCATCCCGACCGCCCCTAGGACTAGGGGATGAGTTGAGGGGACGGATCCCTTCCCGGTCAGCGTAGTCACTATAGGCGCTCTCAAGAGCTCAGCTAGCTTCAAGACCTCCTCATGGGCTCCGGATATCCTCACACCTCCTCCCACTAAGATAACAGGCCTCTCAGCCTCCATGAGGACTCTGCAAGCTTCTCGAAGCTTGCCCTCATCCGGGAGCGGCGGCTCGTACTTCGAGGGGTCTATTGGAAGCTCACGCATTCCGCTAGGATGAGCTACCTGTACATCCCGGGGGAGATCGATCAAAGCGGGACCCGGCCTCCCCTTCATGGATATTCTGTAAGCCAATTCTATCGCTGGCACAGCTTCCTCCGGATCCCTAACTTGGTAAACGAACTTAGTTACGGGAGCCGCTATGCCGAATATATCGGCCTCCTGAAAGGCATCCCTCCCTAAAACGTTCGTTGAGACCTGTCCAGTTATCGCTAAAACGGGAGAGGAGTCCATATATGCATTAGCGAGTCCAGTTATTATGTTCGTAGCTCCCGGGCCGCTCGTTGTCAGCACCACGCCGGGAGTCCACTTCACCCTCGCATAGGAATCGGCTGCATGAACAGCTCCCTGCTCGTGCCTGAACATCAGTATCCTGAAGTGCTCTCTGTGGTAGTAGAGGGCATCATAGAGGGGCATTATGGAGCCCCCTATGACTCCCATTATGTCCCTAACTTTGAGATCTCTGAATAAGGAAGCGATGAGGTCGACAACCCTCATCTGGGAACTTCTAGTTGGATCAACAATCCCACCCCTGAAGTGTGAAGTTTTAACATGACCTCTATTTATAAATTTTCCGCTCAAGTTGGTGCGCATAGCGATACGATTAAGAGGCCTCGCTTTTAGAGGGAGCTATGCGGTACAATCTGCTGCTCCCACTGATGATGCTTTCAATCCTACTGCTATCTGCCATTCCGAATAATACGCTTGAGCTGGGCAGCGGGAAGGTCGCTGTTATGTTCTGGAGCGAGCTCTGTTTCAACTGCGAGAGGATCCTGCCCGTATGGCGGAGCATAGAGAGAGATCCGCCCGCCGGAATCAAGGTAATAGATATTAAGCTCACCCCGGGCAAAAACGAAAATATTTTCGTCGAGTTTGGTATAAAGGAGACACCGACTATAATACTATTCGAGAATGGGAGGGAGGTTAAGAGGATAAGTGGGTTGAGCGATGCCTCCGAGAGCTACCTGAGGGATTGGATAGAGGGGAAAAGTGATCTTCAGTTGATAAGCTTTGCTTTCCCCGTACTGGGTGGTCTATTAGCCCTCTCCCCCTGCTCCCTCCCCATAATGATGTCCCTGACGCCTCTCGGGAGGTTCTCCAGGAGGAGGGATTACGCGACTTGCTTCATATCATCCACGCTCGGCGTGATCTCACTGGGGATGGCCTTCCTCCTCATATCATCCCTGCTCAAGTTAGTCGTCAAGTGGATCGTATACGCTCTAGCTCTCTTCAGCGTAATTTTGGGCATATTCATGATCCTCTCCCCTGAGAAATCTTGCAGAATGACCGGGAAAGTTAAGAGCTCATTTACATGCTTCAGCCTCGGCTTCCTAGCGATGCAATGCAACCTGCCCCTGGTGATCGGTTCCTTCATGCTCTTGAGCGCTAGTGACTTCGCTCAGGGGATCGTGAACCTCATATCCCTCTCCTTAGGGATGAGCCTGACTTTTCTAATAGTAGTTAGGACATCGAAGGGTATTTCAGCGAGGCTCTCGCCCTCGAGGAGCTTCAATGTGAGCAGGCTCGGCGGTGCCCTCCTCACTCTGATAGGATTATACCTCATAATTTCTAACATTTAGCCCATATTTTTATAATGTATTTCCTTATCACTCCATGGATTTAAAATTTTCAAAGGTTAACACTCCATAATTTTTCGTGAAAAACTTTTTAACATACGGAGGGTATTGAAGCTAGTGAGCGAATCCAGAGTAAGCGAGTACAGGGAGGAGATAGTCAACGGCCCGATAGTGAGGACATTCTTCAGGCTCGGGATCCCTCCCCTCATAAATCAGCTGATAGCAGTAGCATACAACGTTCTAGATGCCCTATGGCTCAGCATTTATAATGACTTAGCCGTATCCGTCCCCAGGCAGGTCTGGCCCGTGATATTCCTCTTCAACGCCCCCATGCAAGCTCTCACAACGGTTGGCATGAGCACGATCTCACAGTACATAGGGATGAGAGATTACAGAGAGGCTGGGATCTCTGCATCCAAGCTATTCACAATGGCCTCCTCCCTCGGTATGTTCCTCTCAATTTCCTTATTCTCTCTGAGATCTTTCATATTCTCCCAAGTCATAAGGACGCCGGAGGAGATAGAGGGCTGGGTAATGGATTATTCAGCTATAATGTCAGTGAACATACTCCTCAATTACATCGCCTTCTCCTACAATACCGTTCTGCAGGCGATAGGGGATACTAAGAGACCAGCGATGATAAATGCCTTCGCTGTATCAGTCAACACAATATTGGATCCTTTCCTCGTGCTGGGAATACCTCCTTTCCCGAGGACCGGAGTCATAGGGGCTGCTCTAACAGATGTCCTGGGTTCTATTATCTCCTTATCCTTGCTCAGCTCACTCCTTAGGAAGTATGGGCTGAGGATGGGATTCACTAGCTTGGGATGGGATTGGATAAAACTCAGCATTAAGATAGGGTTTCCAGTCTTCATAATGGCCTCTATGAATAGCTTAGCTTTCGTAGTGCAGCTGAGGCTCGTGAACGCTTTCAGTATAGTAGCTGTGACCGCGTACTCCATAGGCTTTGTGGTAGCTGATATAGCTGACGCAGCTCTCTTCGGTCTCGTCAGCGCATCCTCAATAATGATAGGGCAGAATCTAGGGGCCGGGAATCTGAATAGGGCTAAGGAGATATCTCTGAAGGCATCTGCGTCTGTCTTCTCCTTACTAGTCCTGGGGATCCTCCTCGTTTACCCCCTCAGGATCGGGATAGTGAGGGCTTTCACTGAGGATGCGAGCATAATCTGGGAGACGGATAGATTCCTACGATACCTCCTCCCGACTCTCCCATTCTTCGGCCTCTTCATGATCGGGATGTCGGCTGGCAGGGGATCGGGCAGGACGCTCGCTCCCACGATAATAGGAATATTCAGGCTCTGGGTCGTGAGGATAGGGCTGGGCTACTTGCTGTCCCTCTCCATTGGCGTAATTGGTATATGGATCTCCATCTCACTGAGCAATCTACTCGCAGGAGTTGCAGCTCTCATCTGGCTGATCTACGGGAATTGGAACAGGCCAGTCATAAGGAGAGGAGGATTTGAGGTATCAACCACATGAATATAGGTATAGTTAAGCCTGGGAGGGGCCTCCTGGACCTCCTGAGTAGTATCAATGTCAATAAAATCCCGAGGTTCAGGGAGGAGACAGGTATCAAAGCCAGGGAGCGTAGGGATCTGAAGGAAGTGGCGGAGGCCATGGAGTAGCAGAAGACATCCCCGAGCCCCATGCTCACTCCCCCTTGGAAGAGGGACAGGGGGCCCAGTAGATCCTCTGAAGCGGAGAAGAGCTTACTCAGGGGACCTTTGAAGACTGAGTAAGCATCGTATATAGAGAGGAATGCCAGTAAGAAGTAAACGAAGGTATCGTTGAAGAAATATATGAATAGGAAGGCCATTGAAGCTGCTAGGAAGGACTTAGCTAAGTTGCCTATCAAATCCGTCCTGAAGCTCAGAAAAGCTAATATCATCGAGAGGGCTATTTCTAGAATAGGGTTTACCTGAGTATAAGCGCTTATAAGAGTGTCCAGAGATAGGAAGGCTGAGTAAACGAGGAATAAGGATATTATGAATTTTATCGCGAGCCCCTTCCCCTTCCTCATGAGGTAGACCATGAGGGAAGCGAAAGCCAGCACTATGGCTACGTATAATATTGAGAGGCTGAGGGACTCGCTGGCCCCGAGCTCAACCACAGGCGAGGGCCTGATGCTCAGGACGACGGCTACAGCGAATAATTGGGATATCAGAGGCCATATTAAGACGGATAACGATTTTTCCTCTAGCATCCAATCTCGGAGTGAGTGATCGAATAAAAAGATTTTGATACAGCGGTAGTTTCAGGAATTGCTCTAGAGATGAAATTTGCGTTGGGAAGCGCTCAGGAGTGACCAATCCACTTAAATAATGGTAACGGGATCTATTATGGGGAAAAATGGTGGCTATAGAGGTCGAGGGATTGGAGAAGAGATACGTGACTTACTTGAGGAGGGGGCTCAGGAGGGAGAGGAGCGTAATCCATGCCCTCAGGGGGATATCCTTCTCAGTGATGAAAGGCGAGGTGTTCGGATTGCTAGGGCCGAACGGTGCCGGTAAGACCACTACTGTCAAGATACTGAGCACACTCCTGCTCCCCGATTCCGGTAAGGCGTTCCTGCTGGGATACGATGTAGTGAGGGAGCCCGAGGAAGTGAGGAAGAGGATAGGCGTCTCCCTATCCGTCGAGAGGGGATTCTTCTGGAAGCTGACGGGCAGGGAGAACTTGATTTATTTCGGGATGCTCTACGGCCTCGATGGGAATAAGCTGAGGGAGAGAGTGGACTATTTACTGAAGCTAGTCGGCTTGGATGAGCTTAACTCCTCCGATAAACTTTATGAGGAATATTCGACTGGGATGAAGGCGAGGTTGAGCATAGCTAGGGCCCTCTTGATAGATCCAGATGTCCTAATACTTGATGAACCGACTTTAGGGCTCGATCCGGCCTCATCTAGGATGATAAGGGAGCTCTTGATAAGGCTGGCTCATGATGAGGGGAAGACAGTGCTCATAACTACGCATAATATGTTCGAAGCTGAGATAGTCTGCGATAGAGTTGCTATAATAAATGATGGGAGGATAATAGCTGTAGATACGATCGATAACCTCAAGGGGATAGTTGGAGGGGATCTGAGCATAGAGCTATCGATCCTGCCGAGCGCCAGGATATCGTTGGATAATTTGAGGCCCCATTTCTCAGATCTCAATGCCGAGCTCACGCTGGATGGCGATGATATCAAGCTCAAGGTACTGACTAAGCCCAGCGAGAGGGATGGAGTGACTCAGGAGCTCTTGTTGAGGTTGCAGAAGCTAGGATGCAGCGTGAAGCGAGTCGAGGTGAGGGAGCCCAACTTGGAGGACGTATTCATAGAGCTGACGAGGGGGAGATCATGAGCCTCGCCTCTCTATTCAAATCCGGCGTGTTCCTGGATCTCTACTTCGTCAAGAATAATAGGGCCAACTTGATATCCTTCCTCCTCTGGCCCTACCTGATGCTGATCCTCATGCTAGGCGCAGGCTTCCTCTTAGGATCGGCTCAATCATTCAGATCGAACGTGGGGGATGTCGATCCAATCGTCTTCTTCGTCTCATCCACTCTAATAGCTTCAGCTTCCCTCTCAGTCATGTGGGATGTCGGAGGGGCTGTCCTATTCCACAGGTGGGCCGGGACACTCCCTTACGTATTACTGGCCCCCTACAGGACTTCAGTCATATTAGTGATGGCTTACATCCCCAGATACATCCTCTGGAGCTTCATCCAGCTCGCGGAGTTCCTCCCACCTCTCATTATTAGGAAGGGGATTTACGCCCTAATAATAGATCTCCCGATCCTCTCCATATCTCTAATAGTGGGGATGCTCCCCCTACTAGGTTTCTCAGCGATATTCGCCTCGATACTCTTGATAACGAAGGAGGAGAGCAATATACTGAGCTGGCTCAACCCAATAATATTAATACTCTCCGGAGCTTTCTACCCCTCTTACCTCTTCCCCCTATGGGCTAAGATAATATCTCAGGCCCTCCCGACGACCCACACATTCGAATTAGCTAGATTGAGCGCCTTAATGTCAGCTCCCGGCGTGAGGGAGGTTATACTGATAATAGGCATATTGCTGGGCATGAGCGTCATCTACAACGCTCTATCATACACTATGCTCGGTAAGGCTGAGGAGAGAGCTTTAGGGAGTGGATCTATATGATTAAAGCTATAATCTGGCTCCACGTCCTCAGGCTCTGGAGGCTGAGGTACAGCTTCCTTAACATGGTCGTATCCAATGCGATGTGGGTGCTCTTACTCATACTCGGGGTGCTCCTCTTCGTCCCGAGATCTCAGCTGCCCCACGCCCTCAAATCGGCTTACTGGACTATAGCATGCTGGAGCGTGATATCTAGCTTCTCCTCCATAGTCGGGGGCTGGACGAACTTCTTCATATCCCTGGGGATGGTGGAGGAGCACATGCTCAGGGGAATCTCCCCGTTCCTAGTCATAAGCGGGAGGCTCGTTATAGCTTCTCTAGTGTCGATAACTACCATGATATTCATGGGTCTCCTCGTTCAATCCCTCTTCTCAGTACCCCTATTCGATATCAGGCCCGATATAGCCCTCATCAGCCTCATGATAGTCTCAGTGGAGAGCCTATTCTACAGCCTCTTCATATCAGCTATCTCGATGAGATCGAGCATCTCCGAGCAGTTCCTCGAGATAATGAACTTCGCTGTCATAGGGATCTTAATAGTGCCTATTTCAGTTATACCCGAGGGGCTGAGGGTCCTCTACCTCTCCATACCCTACGTGGCTCCAGCTTATATGCTCAAGGTAGCTTCTGGATCAGAGATTTCCAGTTTATTTATTATAGCGGCAGTTATCTCGATAATAGAGACTATAGCCCTCCTCCTCATAGCTCTCCTGGCAGTAAAAGCCGCTGAATCCCATATAAGGAGGAACGGGACGAGAGCTATAGGGTTCTACTGATATCCAAACTTTTTAATAATTCATCGAGCTCCATCCCTTATGTCGAGGATAAGGGTAGCTTTCATAGGCATAGGCAACAGCGTATCAGCCACGATACAGGGGATCTACTATTACGCTTCGAATCCAGATAGCGATGGGCTCTGGCATCCTGTCGTCGGGGGCTTCAAAGTAGATGATCTGGAGGTAGTTGCAGCTCTAGATATAGATTCGAGGAAAGTGGGGAAGGACCTCTCTGAAGCGATATACTCGGAGCCCAATACCGTCGGGAGGAGGTTCGATGTCCCTAAGATGGGCGTGATCGTCGAGAGGGGGATATTGAAGGATGAGCTGAATCCCCATATGGCCTCCATCCTCAAGCTAGAGCTCGGGAGGGATGATGATGCCCTAGATACCCTCAGGGAGAGCAGGCCCGATGTAGTTGTGAACGCAATATCCAGCGGGTTGGATAAGACATCATCAGCTTACGCATCCATATCGAGGGAAGCCGGAGCTTCTTTCATAAACTTAACCCCATCACCCGTGGCTACAGATCCGGAGATGGAGAGGAAGTTCGCTGAGAGGGGGCTAGTATTAGCTGGAGACGATTTGATGAGCCAGATAGGCGGAACTATATTCCACAAGGGGCTGGCCAGCTTCCTGAGGCTCAGGGGGGTCAAGCCGAGGAGGAGCTATCAGCTGGATGTGGGAGGGGGGCTCGAGACCATAAACACTATGTACGAGGAGCTGAGGATGTACAAGAGGAAAGTTAAGTCCTCAGTAATAGCGGCTGAATTCGAGGAGGGTTGGGAGATAATAGCGGGGACGAGCGATTACGTCGACTTCCTGGGGAACGATAGGGTCATACACCTCCACTTCATAGGGACCGGGTTCATGGGAAGCGAGATAATGATAGAAGCCCATATGAGGGTGAACGATGGTATGAACGCTGGGAATATCATACTTGATGTGATAAGAGCTGCTCATAGGGCTAGATTGGATGGGATGAGCGGTTACGTGGATGAGATATGTAATTACGGGTTCAAGAGGACGAGGAAGTGGAAGAGCGTGCTGGAAGCTACGCTGGCTTTCGAGAGTGCTTACTGCAGATCCGAATGAAAGGTTCAGTGGGATTCGAATCTTTCAGTTGGCTTTATTACCCCGAACCGGGGGATGATTCGGTGGAGTCATGAGAGTTGCGTTAGCTTTGATATCGATACTGCTCCCCCTATCCCTCTCCCTAGCATGCCCCCCTAACGCTGGCTACGTCGGGGCTATCTATAAGCAGGGGAGCGATCTGAATAGTCTAATGGAGTTCCTAAAGGCGAGCGGAATAGCTAGCTCGATGGAGGTCGGTCCCTTCAACTTCTCCCCCTACAGTAATTTCAGCTACCCCTCTATATACATAAGCATAGGGAGTTACGAGGAGGGAGGTAGCATAAAAGCTTACGTATTCCCCGGGAGTTCCTACACTCTCCTGATGGTGGAGACAGATACTAATCTTAGTGAGGCCCCCCTCGTATACGCTGAATCCCTCCTCTCCGGGTACCTGAACCCCGAGCTGATAGTGAACGTATCCTCTAGCCCAAATAACTGGGTCCCCCCGGTCCCGTTGGCTGAGTGGAGCAAGCTCGAGAAGGGGGAGGAGCTCAAGATAAGTGTTTATAAGTGCGGGTTCATTTACTCCAAGCTGAGGAGACCTCAGATAGAGAAAGTCGGAGTAATAGCTAATGATATAGATTACTCCCTGTCCTTCGATATGATAAGGGATGCTTTCGAGAGGAGAGGAGTCGGAGTCGACTACTTAGGGAGCGGGGCGAGGGCTCTGATAGCGGCCCAGAAGTACAGGGCCGTCATAATACTCGGAGGTCCTAAGGCGCCTATCGTGGGGAGAGGGGTCATCCCGATAATGGGTGAGGAGAGGAAGGAGCTAGGGGAGAGGGGATGGGTCATAGTGACGAGGCCCTGGGGAACTGGCATTGCAGTAGTAATAGCTGGAGCTGATAGATACTTGACTAGGGAGGCTGTTAAGAAGTTCCTATCGAGCGAGCTCTTCGATCAAGTAGTTAAGGTGGTGAAGGAGGGGAGGGAGATGAAGAGAGTCTCAGAGAAGAAGGGCTTAGTTGAGCTAGTATCCTCCTTCGGGAGATGCGGTTATCAGGAGGGCCCCAGCTTGAGCGTGACAGTCAGGGGGAGCTATGCTTACGCTAACTACAGCCTGGGGCACGCTAATCCCTGCGCTAAGTTCGTCCTGAGGGGATACGAGATGGAGGGTAACAGGATAGAGATCGAGCTGAGCACGGAGGAGACTGCTGAGATATGCGTCCAATGCATTGGAGTGATATACGCTAACTTCGTCATAGGGCCCCTGCCCCCTGGAAGCTATGAATTGTGCATAGGAGGGTTGTGCGTACCATTCAGGGTCTAATCTACTCAATTTTTTCGTAAATATATATTATAGGTGAAATTATTGATGGAATTGACGTGAGGATATAGAGGACTAAGATCACATGGAGGGGCATCAGAGTACCGGTGTGGAAAGCTAGCGTGAGGTAGAGGAAGGATGCGTAGAGGGCTGCAGTCGGTACCATTATGTATGGATTCGCTAAAACACCTAGGTACTTGCGAGCTACTCCCTCATCTATCTCCCTCAGTACGAGGAACTGCACAGCTATCGAGGATAGAGGGGCTAGGAGGAATAGGGGAAGGAATAAGTTCATCGATAGGTCCCTCAATTCATTTTCCAGAGCTGATATATTTGTTTTATCTTTCTCTATAGCTTTCTCTATCCTGCCTATGGTGTCTAGAGTATCCTGAACCACGTAAGCGAGCTCCTCCTCGTAGAAGCCCTTGAGGGTGTACCTGTAAGGCATCCCAACTATCTCCGAGACTACCCTGCTGTCCTCGAGCTTGAATCTGATCTGACCGAAGTTCTCCAGATCGTATGTGAAGTTCAAGTCCTTGAGATCTCCCCTCCATATCTCATTACCCGCGAAGGAGATCCTAATGGATTCCCCATCCCTGGAGTAACTGAAGAGCCTCAGGACTAGAGGGGCTATAGCTTCCCTCCTCAGATCGGCCTTTATGCTCAGATAGTTTATCTCGTTCCTGAGTACATCTATCTTCTTTGATGTCTCCCAGATACGCTCCATCTCGAAGAGATAAGATCCGAACGCAGTGTATATTGTTATTATGGATAGGAGTAGTATTATGAGTCCCTTCACCTCGATCCACCCGAGAGCCTGAGGAGGGCTTCCCTCTTCTCATAATCAGACAGCCTGGATTGAATTATCCCTGAGCGGAGGATCTCTAAAGCTCTATCCATTAGCTTGGGCCTCACTGGGAAGGGGACTCCGTCCTTCCCCCCGAATGCGAAACTGTACCTAGCTGGATCCCTCCTGCTAGCCGGGGCATCGTAAATCACCTCAGCTATTAAGGAGAGGGCCCTGAGTAGGGAGGGCCCTATGCCCCTTATCAGCAAGAGCTCCTCGTAATCCCTCGGATCCATCTGATTAGCTACCTCAACGGCCTTCCAGTCTATCCTGAGGGGCATCTTGAGGTACCTCACTCCCAAGTAGGGGCTCAGAGGCCCCGCCCTCATCTCCTCGATCAACCTCTCCAGCTTTGATCTGCCCTCTCTTATCAAGTCCAAGGAGGCCTTTCTATTCTCCTCCGATTCCTCAGCGGCTAGGTTGAGGACCTCCTCCCTGCTCTCAGCTATCACACCGTAATGCGGATCCATCAAGAACCCCTTGATATTGTGGGAGATCCAGTGGTACCTCCTCGCTGTCCTCTTCTCCACGTTCATCCCCTGCTGTATCACCGCCCACTCACCGTCCTCAGTGAAGAGGAGGGCGTGATGGTATATAGTGTGGCCGTCCTGGACTGCCGCATTATCTACTTTAGCTGTGAGCCTGCTCACCCTTTTAAGTTCCTCTATAGATCGATCCCTGAGGGAGAGAGCTTCTCCTTTCCTCTCTATCTCATCAGGAGTCTCTAAAGCCCTCTTCCCCTTACCACCGCAGAGAGCTATCCCCAGATCCTCCTCATCCAGGACCTCCCTTATAACAGCTGTCAGGACTGTGGTAACGCCAGATGAGTGCCAATCGTATCCTAAGACGCAACCCAAGGATTGGAACCAGTAAGGATCGCTTATCCTGAGCAGGAACTCCCTCCTACCGAACTCATTCACGATAGTCCTTATTATCTCCCTCCCCAGCGCTTTCATCCTGGAGTAGAGCCAGGGGGGAGCTTTACCCTCGTGCAAGGGGAGTTCTGCTTCTCCGACTATCCTCATCCCATAGATCTCGAGAGAGAGCCTAATAACCTTTTCCCATCAGTGACTGATGCGTACTAACTCGCTCAAAATCTTCAGGAGGAGGGAGAATAGGAGGGAGGATACTAGGATAAAGAGCGAGCTGAGCACAGAAGTAGTTAGGAGGTAGCTAGAGAGGAACCTGAACTCTAGGACATCCTCAATCCCCCTGAGATACCAGAGACTCAAGAGGAGCTGGACTGAGAGGAGGGGTAGGATGAAGGAGAGCAGATAAATGGGTATCTCCTCGAGATCGTACCGGAAGACCAGTATAGATAGAGCTAAAGCTATTAAAATATAGATCTCGAGTATTGGAAGTTTCATGGAATTAAGGATCCATATGAGATCTCCTAATGAGGCCCCAGCTATCGCGTAGTATAATGCGTGAGCCCTGATCAACATCCCTCCCTCAGTAACTTCAGCATAGTGGGCTTATGCACGAAGGGAGCTCCATGAATCTCCGAGAAGACGAAGCTCTCCATCTTCCTCCTCCTAGTTGGCCTTTCGACTTCCCTAGTCTTCCCTATAACTATTATAGCGACTGGCCTCCTATCGGGAGGAGCTCTCACGACCTCCATCACCTTGGAATCATCGAAGGCCCCTATCCAACAGGTCCCGTAGCCTAAGGCGTGAGCAGCTAGCATCGCGAAAGTAGCTGCTATAGTGGCATCTTGGAGTGAGTAGAGCTCGGCCCCCCTCCTCCCGTACCTCGTCGAGGACCTCTGCGGGACTGAGAGGAAGACTAAGTGAACTGAAGCATTTATCATGAAGTTCTGGTTGTAAGAAGCTCTAGCTAAGATCTTCTTCCTATCAGGATCCCTCACCACAACTATCTCGTAAGCTTGTAAGTTTCCAGCTGATGGAGCGCTGCACGCAGCTTCCAGTATTATGTTAAGGTGATCCTCGCTTATCTCCTCCCCCGTGTAACTCCTGACAGATCTCCTCTCAGCGAAGACATCGAATATGTCTGGCATTGTATTACCGCGAGTTCTCAAAATAAAAGTATTTCTGAACTTTAAGGGATTAACCCGTTTATAGGGCTCTAATTTCCCATCGAGGCTATTGTTAAAATGCATCAGCGGATTTAAATCATGCATGGATGATCGCTGGGATGGGCAGCTGCGCGGTATGCGGTAGGTCCTCGAACCTAATAGCCAGAGCTGTGGGGGTCTGTCTAGATTGCCTAAGGAGCGATCCTAAATCTGTTGAGTACGCCCTCTCAACTCACAGGAGGGAGAGAGCTAGGATAGGGCTGCCGCCAGAACCTCCCAGGGGGGAAGGGATTAAGTGCGGGCTCTGCGACTCTGAGTGCGTGATCCCGGAGGGAGGGCTCGGTTACTGCGGGATAGTGATGAACGAAAATGGGAAACTCATTAATTTAGCTGGATGCCCTGAGAGCGGTCTCCTGGAATATTATTACGATCCGATCCCAACTAATTGCGTCGCTCACTGGTTCTGTCCAGCATCTACTGGCATAGGCTACCCGAAGTGGTCCGCTAGGAAAGGAGCTGAGCTCGGATACTACAATTTAGCGGTCTTCTATGGAGCATGTAATTTAGATTGTCTCTTCTGCCAGAACTGGTTCTTTAGAGATCTTACTATAAGTAAGAGACCTTCAGTGAACTTCAGGGAGCTGATTGAGGCTTCCTTGAGGAGGCCTGTCACTTGCGTCTGCTTCTTCGGCGGGGATCCATCCCCTCAAGTATCCAACGCTCTGCTAGTGGCTAATGAACTAATGAGGATGGGGAAGATAATGAGGGTATGCTGGGAGATGAACGGGCATCTGAATCAGAGGACTATGGTAGCTGTGCTCAATAGCTCCCTCAGGAGCGGTGGGATAGTTAAATTCGATCTCAAGGCTTGGAACCCGAGAGTCTACTTAGCCCTGACCGGCAGGGGTATAGGGAGCGTATATGAGAACGCTAAATTAGCTCTTAAACTCTCCCTGGAGAGGCCAGAGGTACCTCTATTCACAGCCAGCACTCTACTGGTCCCGGGATACGTAGATGAGGAGGAGGTCAGGATGATAGCTAGGTTCATAGCTTCCATAAACCCCGACACACCTTACAGCCTCCTAGCATTCCATCCGAGCTATTTAATGACGGATCTACCGAATACGAGCAGGAAGCACGCTATGGAAGCTTTTAGAGCGGCTAAGGATGAGGGGCTCACTAGAGTGCATATAGGGAATCCATGGCTCCTCACTAGGGAGGATTATCAGTCTCGATAATATCTAAGAGCTTCCAGAGGCTCTCTATCCTCGGCAAATTCCCGCAGTTCACTTTAGATCCCCTGAGCTCAGCTAGTTTAGTGTAATGGACTGCTCTGAGCCCCGACCTCATGGCCCCTATGACGTCCTGGTAGCACGAATCCCCCACGTGAATTATCTGACTCCCATCCAAGCCCAGTTCACTCTTCAGGACCCTGAAGATCTCAGCTTGAGGCTTGATCAACCCCAGGTCCGATGATGATAGTATCACATCGAATAGATCTAATCCCACGTTCCTCAATATCCCCCTTATGCTCCTAGCTGAGAAGGATGTGTTAGAAACTAGAGCTAGCTTGATCCCCCTCCTCTTCAGCTCCCTCAGCACCTCTGGAGCCTCTTGATTCAACCTGGGGGTGAATCCATCAGTGGATTCCTCGTAAGCTCTCGCTAGGCCATCTACATCTGAGCTCACGCCCAATCCCATTAAAATCATGCCCAGCAGTTCCCTCGCGGGCAAGAGCATCCTGAATTCCTTAGTGGCTGCGTAAGCTTCCCTTATCACGCTCTCCTCTATATCGTATCCTGAGCTTTTGAGGAAATCCTTTATCGCCCTAACTCTCATCCCCACATATATTTCCTCGTCCTCCTTGGTCTCCCATATCAGAGTGAACCATAAGTCGAAGGAGACGGCCCTTATCAAATCGACCCCTCGATAATATCGTTGCATTAAAAATCCTTGAGCTTCCTCTCCAGCTCGAAGATAACGGTACCGCCGCAAGTATAAGGTGGTCCGGGGTCGGGGCATTGCACGTAGCCCAGATCCCCGCTCCCTATACCCAGGAGCTCCGCTTTAACGCCCTTCAGGAAGGGGCTGAGGAGGGTAAGCATAGAGGAGAGGGCGTGTATGCATACCCTCCCCTCTACGCAGAACCCTATTATGGAGAAGGAGTCACCCTCCGAGTAACCGGCGGCGCACCTCCCCCTGACCTCCCTGACCCTAACTACGACCTCGTAGCTCATGCTATAACCTCCCTCAATTCAGTGCGAGAAGATGAGCTTAAGGATATCTGAAGGCTCTAACCTCATTCTCACCCTTCCACCGAATCCCACTTCCCTCTCCAATTCTATGAGGCGATCATTCATTATTATCCTGGGCTCGCCGACTTTCCCCACCATGAACTCCAGCTCAGCGTAATGCTTGGAGATATTGGAAGCGTGGGAGGGTCACCCCTCATACAGCGTTTACCTAGCGATTCCACTCCTGAATAGGCTCCTACCTGAGATATATGAGGATGAGGAAGTGATGTACGAGATCAGAGGGCACATATCACATTGCATACTATCGCATGGAGCAGATACCAGGGATCTCACTGAGGAAGCTAGTATAGTGGGCATAGCCGATGGCACTGATATGACTAAGGGCAGGGGGAGGCTCGCTTTCGACAAGGGGCTTTGGAGCTGTTTCTCTCTAGCGTAAAGTTCATCAATCTAGCATAAGCTCCCATTGATGGAATATGTCGAAGCTGAAGGGACTTCTAGCCTGCGCCCGATATGTGGGGAAAGGCTGAGCCCGAATGGGCGCAAGAGGTTGAAGCGCAGAACCTGCTCCGCAGGTACCTGATGGATGTGGGGGCTCCGTCCGTTCACCCCGAAGGCCTCCCATGACGACCGAGAGGGATGAAGAGTAAGAGGGGGGAAGGGATGAAAGTTCATTCTAGACCAGAACGGAACGTCAACATACATACTGTATCGGCGTTAAGCATAGAGGAAGTTCATGCGAGGGAGGGGGAGAGGGTGCCCATAAGGATAGAGGCCCACATGAACAACAGCGCTGGCATATTCCAAGTTCAGGAGACCCTGGATAAGAAGATAAAGGGCAGTCCAATAGAGGATTACGTTGAAGTAGTAGCTTTGACTATGCCGGATGAACCTAGGATGGATCAGAGGATAGCGAATCAGTTAGTCATAATGGAGGGGAAGTTCAAGCCCAAGGATTAGCCCACTACAGTCACTACCACATTCCTCTCCCTCGGGCCGTCCAGCTCGATCAACAGTATGCTCTGCCAAGTCCCCCTCAGGATCCTGCCCGAGGAGACGGGGAAAGCTCTCGAAGGTCCTATGAATGATGAGGCTAGATGAGCGTAGGCGTTATCATCGATCCTGTCATGCTCCCATCCCTCCCTCACGAACTCCTCCCTTATCTTCCTGATTATATCATTTATCAGGCCCCTCTCATTCTCATTCGCCACTAGAGCGGCTGTAGCATGAGGGAGGTGCACTAAGCAGATCCCCTCGCTTATCCCGGATCTCCTAACTATTGCTTCTACGTCCTCAGTTATATCTATAACTTGGATCCTCTCCTTGCTCCTGACCCGCAGGGTCTCGATGTAGGAAGCCATAAGTCTTCAGAGATTACGGGATAAAAAATCTTCCCCGATGCGGGCTCAGATTCAGATGTACTATTTGCATTTAGATGGATCTACTCATGCGGGATAGTCCAGAAGCACTTCTAAAACACTCCCCATCCACACTCCTTAAGCCCTGGAATGAGTGATCGAGCGATAAGTTCTTCAGGGGTCAGCTCCCTATAAGGGGGATGGAGTTCTACGCCACGTGCACCCCCGGACTGGAGTTCATCTCAGCCAGGGAGATAGAGGGGAAGGGGCTGGGGAGAGTGATTGAATTGAGGGAAGGGAGGGGGAGAGTGATCTTCGAGTCGGAGTACGATATGATCCCCTCGCTGAACTGCTCCCTCAGGAGCGTTGAGAGGATAGTGCTCCTGCTGGCCAGGGAGAGGACCTCTGAGCTTGGTGGAATATACAGGGCCGTTAAGGGGATAGATTTCAGCTTCATGAGACCTGAATGGAGTTTCGCCGTGAGATCGAATAGATTGGGGGAGCATGACTTCACTTCAGTTGACATAGGGAGGGTGGCGGGGCAGGCTGTCATAGATAGCTACATGGAGGCCAGGGGGGTCAGGCTCAAGGTGAACCTGGATTCTCCGGACGTCATAGTGAGGTGCGATCTGATAAAGGACGAGCTCTTAGTCGGTATAGATATGACTGGAGATGAGGGCCTTCATAAGAGGAATTACAGGGTTTATCAGCATCCTGCTCCCCTGAACCCTACGCTAGCTTCCTCTCTGATCTACTTATCCGAGTGGAGCCACGAGCACACCCTCCTCGATCCCTTCTGCGGCAGCGGGACCATACTCTTCGAGGCCGGGATGATAGCTAGAGGCACTCCAGTATGCAAGTTCAGGAGGGACTTCGCTTTCCTGAAGTTCTTCGGGGAGCTTCCGAGTTTTGAGGAGAGGGATGTCGAGCTGAAGCTTTATGGAGTCGAGAAGTTCAGGAAGCACATAGAGGGAGCTGAGCTGATAGCTAGATACGTCGGGATATACCCTGAGTTCATCCAGGGGCACGCTGAGAGGATAGGGGAGTACTTCGATAGCGTGGATTTCATCGTCACAAATCCACCGTACGGCTTGAGGATCGGGAAGAAGGGGATTATAGAGAAGATCTACGCTGGATTCCTGAGGGCCGCTAGCTCGATATTAAAGGAGAGGATGGTCGTCATAACTTCCGAGACGTCTATATTTGAGAAGCACGCCCGGGATAACTTCGAAAAAATTGAGAAGCTCGAGGTCATGTACGGTGGCCTGAGGGCAGGTGTCTATATCGTGAGGTGAGGAAATGAATTTATCTTCGCGATGCCACCATTCACGATGCCCTACAGCTTCAACTTCGACCTCTCATCCCTGCCTAAGAGCTTCTTCTCGGAGATAATCAGAGCTTCTCATAAAGCCAGGATCCACAGGAAGCTCACTTCCACAGCCAGGAGGATAGTGAAACTCTTCAAACTGGAGGAAATAACAGGACTGGATTTGGAGAAAGCCATATCCCTTGTTGAGGACCTCATCGAGATATTCATGCTCAATGAGATGAACAGGGGGAGGTTCGAGGGAGTGAGGAGGAAGGCCCTATTCCTCCCCCATTGCTCGAGGAAGTACATGGATTCGAGGTGCAGGGCTGAGTTCAGGGAGGATCTATCTACTTACGTCTGCGGGAAGTGCTCCGATGATTGTCTCATAAGGAGGGCCAGCGAGCTCGCTGAGGAGAGGGGTTACGATGTCTATGTGGTCCCGGGGGGATCCTGCATACCTAAGATAATAGAGAAGATGAATTACGAAGCTGTAGTAGGTGTCGCTTGCGGCATGGAGCTCCTCTTGGCTTACCGATACTTGAAGGACTTCCCAGCCCAAGGTGTACCTTTAATGAGGAATGGATGCTCTAGAACTATCTTTGACCTCGAATCCCTTGAGAACTCCCTTCTCTGATTTTCGAATCGCCCTATTCAGGGGGAGCCTAGATGCTGAGAAGAGCATCGCTGATGCCATTATCAACGATTGAAATTTGAAGGTCTCGCTCAGAGCCCTCGAGAGCAGATTCACATTCCCCAGATCTATCGGATTCGTTAACTCGGCAGCTATGAGCTTCGAGGCTAAATCGTAGGGGATGAAGCCAGTCATAAGGAGGACGCTCAGATTCAAGCTGGCTGCAAATCCTATGTTGAAGGATAGAGTCCTCATGGATGAGGCGACTCCCCTCCTCTCCTGAGGGGCCCCTGCCATTATCGAGCTAGCGTTTGGAGTGACGAAGAGGCCGGCTCCGCAGCCCAGGAGGAGCATAGTCGCTACTATTAACCCTATTGATGTCTGAGTGGAGAAAAGGGACATCATATAGAGGGAAGTTGAGGAGAGAGCGAGACCCAGCATCGTTATAGGGGCATATCCGTATTTATCGGAGAGCTTACCTCCCAGAGTCCCGAATATGAGGAAGGAGAACTCGAAGGGGAGGAGGAGCATCCCGGTCAAGGATGCGCTCAACCCCTTAACTACTGAGAGGTAGATGACTAGCAGCACTGTGACGGAGCCGAAGGCGAGGGAGTAGAGGAACTGAGCTACTATGCCCCCTGCGAACTGCCAATTCCTGAAGATCCTCAGATCTAGGGCTGGTGAAGACGACTTCAGCTCGAGATAGATGAAGAGGAGGAGTATCAGGGATCCCAGGGAAGCTAAGATGAGCGATGCCCTGATGTAAGCGCTACCGTATGCGGCGAGCGTGAGGGATAGTAGTATCGATGAGATCGCTGAAGTGAAGGAGAGGAAGCCAGGATAATCTACTTTCGCTTTAACAGGCCTGTAAACTTCCTTGAGCCTCATCTTAGACCAGAAAACTGAGATGAGCCCCAGGGGGACGTGAACCCAGAAGACCCACCTCCAGCCCAAGTTATCTATTATCAGACCCCCCAGGGTCAGGCCTATGAGGGAACCTAGCCTGAAGGCTATCTGATTGACCCCTATCCATGTCCCCAGCTGTCCCTTGGGCACAGAATCTGTTATTATTGTCAAGCTCAAGCTCATGAGGAAAGCTGCCCCGATCCCCTGGATTAGCCTCAGGGAGATCAATTGAAATACGTTAGAGGAGAAGCCGCAGAGCAATGAGGATAGTGAGAAAAAGGCGAAACCCATTGAGAAGAGGTTAACTCTCCCGTAGATATCGCTCAAGCTCCCGACAATCAATTGTACAGCTGTAGAACCGAGCATATAAGCTTGAGTCAACCATATCACTTGCTCGACATCGGCCCCTAAGGAGTGGGCTAGCTCAGGTATCCCGACCACAAGTATCCTGGCGTTTATTCCTGTGAGGAAGGAGGCTAAGGTGGTGACTGAGAGAACGTGCAGTATTTCTCTTCTTTCGCTCATTTCAGCTCACGTCCCTTCACATATAGTTTCGCCTGGGATGACAATCTGATTGAGATAAAAAGGTATCATCGCAAGGTATGAGCGTCTTATCTTCCTTCTTCAGGAGGATGGACTTATCTTTGTAAAGTACCCTGGCTGCGAGGGCGGCCGTGAACCCGCTCGCGCCCCCACCAACGATTATTGTATCGCGTGCCCGCACCCTGAACACCTTCGCATGGATTGAGTTTTAAATTTAAACTTTTCAATTGCATGAAGGCCATCTGACCAGTATCCACTTAAAATTATTAGATACATCCAGTATATCATTAAAATATGAACGTTATATATCATAAATATCTTTATTTTTACCTAAAAAGCGGATCGATGCGGATATCTCGGAATGTTGAAGATATATGGGAATAGTAGGGAGTTTGAGGATCAGATCCCTCTGATAGGCATCGCTCTGGATATCTTTTTAAATATTGGAGCCCTTTAGCTCGCAATGAAAACCTCGGGCTAGCGGCCGAGGGGCTGTGAGAACCCACTAAACGCAATAGAAAGTAGCTGAGAGATCAGCTAGGAAGCCTCTGGTTTATGCGAAGGAGATCCAAAGAGTTTTAAGTTCTGGTATTCAGCTCATCTCACCTTCAACCCCATGCCAGTCAGTATCACGAGGGAAGGCCCATCCACCTTACCCAACCACTTCTTGTAAGCTGCGTAAGCTACAGCGGAGCTGGGTTCGACGTATAAGCCCTGGAGAGCTAGCTCCCTATGGGCTTCTATTATCTCTTCCTCCTCAACTATCTCGGCATCAC
>JAJHQZ010000007.1 GCA_020833055.1 Candidatus Korarchaeum sp.
CCGGTGAGAGGAGGACAGCTATGAGCATACCTCCGAATGAGATGAAAGCCGCCAGGACCTCGATGTATTCCACCACTTTGTAAGCGACGGGCCCCAGTATGAATATTATCCATACGACGATTATAGCTACTTCAGCCCAGAACCTGGTCTGCCCAGCGGCATCCCAGCCGGCCGGGAAGTTAGTCAAGGCTGCGAGAGCGGTCGCACCGCTCGAGACGTACCCTCCGACCCAGAGCATGACTATCATGGACATGATGAACATGGCCCATCCGTATATCCTGTGGACCCTGTGGAACCCCTCGAATATCCCCTCTCCAGTGGCCATAGTGTACCTAGCTATCTCCAGGTTTATCCAGTACTGGAGGCTAGCGTAGAATATGAGCCAGCTGAGGAAGAAAAGTCCGTATTTCGCGACCATGTAGGGCCACCATATGAGCTCCCCGCTCCCCTGGGAGAGCCCCGCCCAGACTATCCCGGGACCTATCATAGCAGCGTATCCTGGGAACTTCGGCAGTTCCTTGATGTCGAAGGGCTTCTTGAACCTCCCCAGAATGAGGCTCTCCTTCTCCATGCCCATCACCTTTGTGGCCATGCTGACGGCTGCCTTTAATATAAACTTTACGCTTCCACATTCGACGAAATACGGTATCGATCCCCTCTGGGAAAATTTTTATTTTATTGACCCACGGTAGCATATGTTCAAGATGCTCAGGGGAGAGGAAGCGAGAGTCGTGGAGACTTGGCCGGGGATCAGGAGGAAGACTCTGGCGCTCGGGGAGAGGACTCTCCTTCTCGAGGTGAGCTTGAAGGCCGGAGCTGTCTCGAAACCCCATTCCCATGGGAATGAGCAGATAGGTTACGTAGTGAGGGGAAAGATAAAGCTCAGGATAGGTGAGGAGGTCCACTATTTAAGCCAGGGGGATGCTTACGTGATCCCGGGGAACGTGGATCATGAGACAGAGGCGATAGAGGATTCTGTAGTGGTTGAAGTGTTCTCCCCTCCCCACGAGCTATTTAAGAGGGATCTGGAGGTGTGATCATGCCCAAGTATGTGGTGAAGCCGGATGAGGTAGTAGGAGGGGCCCCGATGGAGAGGAAGAACGTGAGGGATCTCAAAGTAATTTACCCGGAGACAGTGGATCCTCCACCTAAGTCCCTGATACTGGGGGTAGTCGAAGTGGATCCCGGGCATCACACCCCCCTCCACAGGCACAAGTGCGAGGAGGTCTACTACATACTGGAGGGTGAGGGGGAAGTCGAGATAGAGGGTGAGAGGTACGAAATTAAGAAGGGATATGGGGTCTTCCTCCCAGAGGGAGTTAGGCACAGGATATTCAACAAGGGAGAGAGCGTTTTGAGGTACGTCGTCGTCGGAGGGATAATGTTCGTCCCCCTGATACCCAAGTGGCCCACGGAATCCCCCTACGAGATAATGGAGTAGCTTTTATTTTGAGGAGGAGCTCTATCATATGCTCAGGCCTCCCCCTAAGTTCGTTTACGTTAGATGGATAGGGCTCCTAGCGACATTGATTCCTATGTCAGCTCTCCTAATACTATACTTGTTCTCCCCAGCGCCTCTGGAGGGCCTCATGTATTCCATCGTTGTCATAGCTCCGCTCCTCCTCTTCTCCTACTACCTCGATCTTCTAATCAGGCTCATACCCATGCCGGAGAGGATAAGGCACCCCTTCCCCAAGGTCTGGATATCCTGGATAATAGCCTTCCCAATAGCGAGGCTCGGCATATCGGAGCCCATCTTAGCTAGGCTCATAGGAAGCACTATTAACATCGATGGGAGAGCGTTGTTAGCTATGCTCTTCCTAGGGGCCGTTTATGGGGTGTTCTTCTACACAGCTTACATGGTACTCCTCAGGATTTACGTGAGGAGAAAATTGAGTAAGGGAGCCCTGCCGGAGGGATTCTACTGATATCTCAGTACAGCCCCCCTATCAGCTGACTCAGCTAGCATCGAGAATATCCTCAGGAATCCCGACTCCTCCTTTTTCATCGGTTTCCAATTCTTCCTCCTCTCATCCAGCTCCTCCTCGCTCACTAATAGCTCGAGCTTCCTCCCCGGTATATCTATCAGTATCTCATCTCCTTCCTCCACTAGAGCTATGGGCCCTCCCTCGGCTGCCTCAGGGGAGACATGGCCTATAGCAGGTCCTCTAGTGGCTCCGGAGAATCTACCATCAGTTATCAGCGCGACTCTCCTCAGACCCATTCCAGTTATGGTAGCGGTAGCTGTGAGCATCTCCCTCATCCCAGGCCCTCCCTTCGGGCCCTCGTACCTTATTACTACGACATCGCCTTCCCCTATCTCCCCATCGAATAGAGCTTTAACAGCTTCCTCCTCGGAGTTGAACGGCTTAGCCTTACCCCTGAAGACATGCATCTCCGGATCCACAGCTGTCTGCTTCACTACAGCTCCTCTAGGAGCCAAACTGCCCCAGAGGATCGCTAGACCACCCTCCTTATGGTAAGGGTCGCTCTTAGGCCTTATGACTCTCCTATCCTTGACCTCGGCTCTCTCGATTATGCTCCTCCACCTCTCCCCTGACACTGTAATGGCGTCGAGGTGCATCATATCGGAGAGCTCCTTGAATATGGCGGGCACTCCCCCTGCGTAATGCAGATCCTTGACGTAATGGGGGCCAGCTGGATTTATATTAGCTATGTGAGGGGTCTCCCTGCTTATCTTATCGAACAGTTCCAGGGGCAGCTCTATGCCAGCTTCCCTAGCTATCGCCATGAGATGCAGTACAGCATTAGTAGATCCTCCCAGAGCTACATCCACTCTTATGGCATTTTCGAATGCCTCATAAGTCATTATATCCCTCGGCTTCAGCCCTATCTCGAGCATCCTCATGACCAATCTCCCAGCGAGCCTTCCAGCCCTCATCCTGTCAGCCGATACTGCTGGTATAGTGGAAGTGCCGGGAGGTATCATGCCGAGGGCCTCGCCGGCTATAGCCATCGTATTAGCTGTGTAAAGCCCCGCGCAAGACCCCGGGCCTGGGACAGCTAGAGATTCCATCCTCCTAAGTTCCTCCTCGCTAATCTTCCCCGAGGCGTACTGGCCGACTGCTTCGAACAACTGGCTTATCGCTACCTCCTTCCCCTCGTAAATTCCCGGGAGCATGCAGCCCCCGTTAACCATTACAGCTGGTATGTTCAGCCTCGCTGCGGCCATGAGCATCCCAGGAGTTATCTTATCGCATGAAGTTATCAGGACGAGAGCATCGAAAGCATGGGCCTTCGCCATGAGCTCCACGCTCGCAGCTATTACTTCCCTACTGGGGAGGGGAGCTTTCATCCCCTCGTGACCCATAGCTATCCCGTCGCATATAGCTATAGTGTTGAACTCCAAAGGAGTTCCTCCAGCCTCCCTGACTCCCTCCTTAACTGCTTTAGCTACTTTATCGAGATGAACGTGCCCCGGCACTATCTCGTTCCAGGAATTGGCTATTCCTATTATCGGTCTCTTGAGATCCTCATCATCAAGACCTGCTGCCTTGAATAGAGATCTCTGAGGGGCCCTCTCAGGTCCCTCAGTGACGTATCTGCTCCTCCACCTCACATCCATAAGGATACTCGAAAAAGGTAAAAAATAAAAAAGTGTACTCAGCTCTTCTCCAGCATCTTCTCTATCCAGGGAGCTTCTTTCTTAGCTGAAGGCTTGAATATAGCATCCAGAACCCTTATCTGCCCTAGGAACATCAGGAGGGCCGCTATTATGTATATCACGTTCAGAGGCCAGTCGACGAGCATTCTCAGGAATTCATCCCTCCAAGGAAGAATCTGTCTTGTTAAGGCCAATGGAAGAATGGAAAGAGTGTAATCTATACCTAACAGGAGAAGACCCATTATGAAGCTAGCTATCGCGAAGGAGAGGGCCCTCATACTCTTGGTCCTCATGTAGATGTAGAGGAACAGGATCACTGAAATGAGACCGAAGAGCTGGGACAAACCTATTAATAGGGCGATCATTCCCGATAATACCTCATTAACCTCGAAGTATGTGAAGAGGGTGATCCCGTAGAGCCTATAGGTCAAGTAAACTATGTAGAAACTGAAGGAAACTCCAACAGCTGGTAAAATATAGAGGACTTTGAGCTCAAGTAGATAGAAGCTCATTGTGATTACGAATGCGAAAGAGATGAGCACTGTTACGAAAGCGTAGAACCAGAGGTTCACATCGAGTATGAGCTTTGGCGGTAGTATTGTGAAGGGAAATCCCATTTTCTCATAATATGAGAGGAGGAAGTACTCAGTTACTGCCCATAATGCGAATAATCCGTGCCATGCGATCGTAGGCCCAGCTCCCTTTAGCCATGAAGTGCCTGAGCCCCTCAGCCTGAGGAGAGTTATGAGGTGGTATATCGCTGCAGCTGCCATCAAGAGGAGAGAACTCGTATGAGCGAGGACATATGGATCGATTCCCATCGCCTGAATGATACCACCCCCTAGAAGAAACCCCTGGCCCTCTCAACGGCCTTATCTAAGGCTCCCTTATCCTTCCCCTCAGCTTCACTCTCCTTGATCCTGTATGCTGAGAGGAACTTAAAAACATCCGGCAGAAGATCCTTTAACTTATCGGAAGTCATATCACTCGATGATATGCTCTCAGCCACCCTCAACATCCCTGATTCCACTCTGCTAACTTCCCCCTCATCATCGGTTATAGCTACGAGAGCTGCCATCCCCTGCCTCGGCTTCTCCCCAGCCAATCTGACCGTACAGCCTACGAAGTTCAGATTCATCTGCTTGAACTTGACGACCTCTCCTCCGGATGCCGACATCGGGAAGGCCTTCACCACTAGCTTCTTGATCTCCTCACTCGGCTCCTCCGGGGGATAGAAGCCTATCAGTGAGAAACCCTCCTTGTCGAGTATTGAGAGGAGTAACTTTATTAGGGCCATCCTATCCCCCCATCAAGTCCCTACACTCTCAACGTACCTCTCTATCACTTCCATGAGGGCCTCCCTAGCCCTCTCCCTATCCTTGACTCTCGCTATGTTATTGAGGACATCCACTAGGAGCGCTTTCACCTTACTCTCTGATGAGTAACGGGGGACCAAAGCGGCGCCTATCAGGCCCTCTCTGATCGCTATTATCAATCTCTTGTCCCTCATCTCTATCGTCTGCGGGATATCTTTGAGAGATTCCGTCGTATAATTCCTCACTAATGAGACGAAGGCGCTGAGCGTCAAGCTAGTTGCCGAACTCGTTGAAATTATCGGGTTCCCTTTCTCATCTAAAACGATCAGATCCTCTATCCTGAGGGGATGCGAGACTTCCTTGCCAGTCAGTCTCTCATAGATCCATGCGAAAGCTTCGAATAGACCGAAGCCCGTTAAAGCGCTAGCCCAGACTATCTGCCAAGTCATCCCCTCCAACTTCGTCAATTCCAATGCCTCTATCACTTCCATCACTGTCGCGGCATTCTCAAGATCCGCTTTGTTAGCGATTATTAGTAGGGGCTTACTCTTCTTTATCAAGGAGACTATCCTCCAGAGCTCCTCCTTAGCCTCAGGGAATCTCTCCCTATCGGCTGAGTCCACAACGAAGATGATAGCATCGGCCTTCTCAGCGTATTCCTCCCACATCCCCCTCAGGGCCTTCTGGCCCCCGAGGTCCCACACGTTGAACTCGAGCTCCCTGACCTTGAACCTCTCGAAATTAGCTCCGACTGTCGGTGCGGTTACTCCAGGCTCCCCTGTGAGCAAGTAATTCAACATCGTCGTTTTCCCGGCGCCATCCAATCCTAAGATAACTAGAGTAGTCGGCTTCTTAAAGAGCCCGAATATACCTGAAACGAGCCTCTTGAACGACACATGAGTACAGTTTACCCTCCAAAATATAAATTTTTCCTCCCGCAATTAATGGAAAAATTCATTCAGTCTACGCAGGACCTCATTTATCGCTTCCGAGTGCTCTCCATAAGATCCTTTAACGTTCAACATCAGTATCACGTCCCTGATCACTCTCTTAATTATTATGAAACCCCTCTCCCCGAGTAAGAGGACGCTCGGTTCCTCTAGGTTTAAGTGGGCTGAGATGCTCCTAGAGATCTCCGCTATTGCTGAGAACGATGCGACAAGAAAATCCTCGCTCGGTGATTGTTTGGAATCAGAGTATAAGACTATCCCATCTGATGTAAATATCTTCATTGATATTAGGGAATCTTTCAACAAATTCTTTACATCACTTATGAGAGACTCGAACTCCCCCGACGGCTCCATCGTCACCAGGCCCGAAGGGAAACTTTAAAGTCGTTTCGAGAGGCATTAAGGGTAAAGAGTATTAAAAAAATCGAACGTTCCTATGAATTATCAGATATTCTCTGTAATTCTCAGTGAAATTTTTACTAAAAATTGTGGTTTAAAGAAGAATATTGGAGATATAATCAATATTCAGTTATCTCGAGAGCTTTTTAATGGAGAACGAGCTTATTGAGGAGGCTCATGAGCGAGATATCCTTCGTAGAGAGAGTGAGCTTCTCCTGGGATGAAAGAGGGAAAATTATTAGTCTTGGTGGGTTAAGAGCTAATATTTTTAATGTTGGTTGCGGGGAGAGTTGTGTAACTCTTATAGAATTTGAGTTGATAATGCCGCCGAGGGGTCGCATCGAGTTCTGCGGCTCCGATATATCGGATTTAGGCATTCGAATGGGGAAGACGAGAATATTGGTAATACATAAACCATGCGAGGTCAAATTTGGAAGCAATATTTACAAAATCCCGGAGGTGATATCAGAACTCCCGGGAATGCTCAGGGTCAGGGGCGTGACTTACAGCTTCCAGGAGCTAGGAATGGGGGCTAGGATAAGGACTCTCTACAATAAGGAACCCAGAGTCTATCTCCTCATAACCCCAACTCATGCCACACTCCGCTCTAAGGATGGGAAGGAGCTAGTCATACCTCCGGAACCCCTGCTTGTTGCGACACCCGGAGGTAGCGAGTTGGAAATAACTGGCGTGACTCTGAAGCTCCCATAAACTTCTATGGATCCATTTACTACTTCACTTTAAAGGGGCTAGCTCTTACTCAGTCCGCTCATAACTTCATCGAATAACTTCCTCTTCAGATCCTCTAAGTACCTAATCGAAGCCCCCGATAGCCCCGGGAATCTCTCGACCAGGGACTTCACCTTATCTAAAGTATCCAGAGCGGACCTTATCCTTTCCCTATCTTCTTCATTCAAATCCGCGAAGAACTCCCTCAAAGCGGCTCTCATATTCCCTATCTCCTTGATAACTCTCTCAGGAGACCCCTCCTGAGGTATATGTCTGACTATTAGCTCTATAGTTGATGCGAGGAGCTCCGGAGGCAGCAGCTCTACCTTCCCCATCATACCCTTAAGTTGCCCTGAGAGGAAAACTGCGGAGAGGCAGTCCTCACAGTACTTCACTACCTCTATCAGAGTGTTTATGTAAATCTCCAACTCGCTCAAAGATCTCACTTTGATATCCTTGAGCCTCTTCATCATCTCATTAACTAGAGGCTGGTATCTGTTCTTCAGGATCGAGGAGACTACAGAGGGATCTATCGCCTTGCTGTAAAGCACTTCCTCCTTAGAGAGCTTTTCTATGAGTGCCGATATATCCCTCTTGATAGAGTTAAGCTCCGTCAGGATTTCCCCATCTAAGAACTGATGCGATGCCTTTAGCAACCTCTCAGTGAATTTATACTCATTCACAATATCTTCTATCATTTCATACATTGAGATCTCAAATAAAGAAGCTTCAAGCCTCTCAAATTCACTCCCGAAGAATTCCTCCAGCATTAGTTGAAACGGGCCTACAATTTTTATAAAACTTGCCTATCACTGATGGAGTGTATGGAATCTGAGAACCCATGGGAGGCGCTGAGGGCCTCGCTGCTGGAGGCTGGGTACAGTTTAGACAAGATAGATAAGCTCGAGAGCTTCATGAAGAAGGATGAACTATTCCCATTGTTTGAGAAAGTACTGGAAAAAGTGAAGAAGCTGGGAGAAATCTCTTCAGAGGTCGAAAAGGAGACAGAGAGCGGGGAGGATATATCGAACAGAGCTAATCTGCTATTCCAGTCAGTGAAGGGAGTAGCGATTAGCCTGATAGGGGATCCGGCTTATATGAGGTCGTTCCTCAGGAATAAGGGGAAGATTAAGGAAGTGAGGAGGATCTTAGAGGTCACGCTCGAGGAAGCGAACTCTCTGGGGAGGGAGCTCGTCAATAAAGTAAATGCATATATACGTGAGAGAGGGCTGGATATAGAGGAACTGAGGAGTTATGAGGAGATACCAGCAGCTCTGAGCTTCTTGAGGATCTTAAAGAGATCTAAGGAAGCTCAGGAGCAGAAAGCCGAGCATAAAGAGGAGCAGAGGAAGGTAAAGGAGGAAGCTATATCATCTCTAAACGAAGCATTCGAAAAATTGAGGTCAATTGAAGAAGAGCTAGATCTGATGGGAGTGAGATATGAAAGACTCTCACATTATTTAGAATTGCGAGAAAGGTTCATTGAGAGGATTCAGGGGATCGAGGAAGGGATCCCGCAGAAGTATTTGAAGAATATCACCTCCAGGCTCGCAGAAGTTGAGAATGATTCTAAGAAGCTGATTCAAATTTCCCAAAAGCTGATAGATCTGAAGGCTAGTATTGAGGAGATGAAGGGGGATCTCTTAGAGAAGATGGAGAGAATAGAGGAGCTCGGGAAGTTCAAGGAGATAATCCCCTATATAGGGTTGGATTTCCCCAAGATACCCCTCCTAGTAAGATCTAAGATACATATAGAATCCCTGAGGAGGGAAGTAGAGAGGTTGAACAGGATAAGTTCGCTAATTAAGAGCGTCATAGATGAGCTGGAGTATATCCCTAAGGGTACAAAGCTAGATACAAGTAAGATCTCATTGGATTCAACTGAGTCCTTCTTGGATAGCCTCAATAACTGCCTCAGGGCCTCCAGGCTCTCTTATGGGATGCCCGAGACGGTCAGCTATACTGGGATAATGAGTGAAATATTGGAGCTATATCCGAAATGGAGGGAAAAAATAATATCACTTCTCAGGGAGAGAGGGGAAATATCTCTCCAAGATTTGAAGTTCATTCCCGGGAGCTGGAGGCCCTGGGTCCTCAGGAACCTGACTGATGAGGGGATCGTAGTAGTTAACGAGGATAAGGTAGCCATGAGGATAATCCCTGAGGAAATGAGGAAATTGGAGATTGAGATAGAGGTAATAGAGGATATGGTATCTGATTTAGGAGTAATGCTCCCAAATTTGGATGATATGGGCATAAAGAGGATCAGAGAGGACTTCGAGAGGGCGAAGTCCTTATTCATGATGGGGAGGATCTCTGAGTACAGGGAGCTGATATCCCAGCTCAGATCCAGGGTGAGTGAAGTGAAGGTGCAGCTAGGTGCTAAAGGATGAGGAAGATCTCCCTAGCTATAATAGGCCCTCATCAAGCTGGAAAGAGCACTTTCATAAGGAGGCTGGATCCATCAGCCGTTAGGATGGATTATGAGAAAGGCACTCTATCCACTACAGTCGGTTTCGATTACGGAATAATCTTCTGGGACGCTACGAAGGATAAGCTCTACCCTAAGGAGAGTATCGAGGACCTAGATCCCTTCGATGAGATATGGAAGGTCACGCTGACTGGAACTCCGGGGCAGATAGCGTTCTCTTACGTCAGGAAGGCTCTAGTTAAAGGTAAGGATGGCGTCATAATGATAGTAGACAGTACTCAACCAGTCCAATTGGTCTACGCACTCGGCCAGTATCAGGAAGCTAGGGAAGTCCTCCCCCCGGGATTCCCATTCCTAGTCCTGGCGAATAAGCAGGATCTCCCGGACGCTAAGCCCCCGGATGTGATAAAGAGCCTCCTGGGGATGGAAGCGGAAGTTATCCCCATCTCAGCTTTACGGGGGGATGGCGTTCAGGAGGCGTTCATCCACTTCCTCAAGGTCGTGAGGACCGATATAATGAGAAGATCTATTCAATCCTATGCTGAAGCGAGGATCGGGGTTCGAAAATTATGACTTTTTCATTCTGACCTCTATCCTCTTCCTCAAGTAGTCCCTCCTCATCGTGACCTCGTACCCCTCCCACATTATCGCTTCCTCGGGCTCCCTAACCCAAGTAGGCCAGACGTAGTCCTTCATCTCTAATGTGTACTCCTCCTCTACCCCACTATAGGACTTCCTCAGCTTCCCATTCAGGTTAACTATCTCCCCACAGGATAGGATGTACTCGTACATCGGCATGCTCCTAATGGGAATTAGGGCAAGAAAAAGGGATCCATCGGATTGTAATAGGTTAGTAATCCGGGGATCCTAACTCTCTTTCAACTCCGAGAGGTTATAGAGATCATACGCAGGATCGCTCTTTGATGGCGAAGTGGCCTCAAAATCACAGATCCTACGGATGCATCCTCGGGAGTTGATGCAATCCATGACTAATGAAGACGGAAAGGAGTCTGAGAAACAGATCGTTTCATAAGGTAAACTCCGAGGGGAGCTGATGAATCGCTTCGAAGGTTAATGGGATAATTATTTACCCGAAGCTGAAAAATTATTGAGATTAGGGGGCGAGCCATGGATGTCGGAAGTCTATTGAGAGTCCATTCTCGATCGCTAAGAGGTTATAAGTCTCGATCTCATGGAGCGTATCAATCCAATGAATTTCCATATAGCAGGGGGTCTATTGGAAAGCTGATTACCGCGATACCTCCTAGGTATCAGGGTCCCTCTAAGGGTAGGAGTCCCTTAATGGAGTGGAGATATGGAAAGTAATTGATCTCAAGGGGCGAGTGATTAGTAGGAGACGAGGGTCATTTCGGATCGAGTTTAATGAGAGAGTGATGATAAGGGCTCCATCAATATTTTTATTATTCCTAGACTAGGGCAACTAAATGTCCACCCATGCTTGAGGTGGAGGTGATCTTAATCATGAGGGAAAGAGTAGTAGTCCTATTAGCGCTCCTAATCATGCTCACACCTTTAATGGCTGGATCTCAAGGGAGCATTACGGTGGGATTCGATAAGAAGCACGGACTTCCCTCAGCGAAGTTCCCAGAGCTGAAGAAGTTATTAGAGGGCGAGGGCTATGTAGTTAAGGATGTCGAGACGATATCCGAGGATATAGATATATTAGTGATCGTGAACCAAACTGCTCCATTGAGCGAGGGTGAGATCAGCAAGCTGGACTCTTATGTTAGGGCTGGCCATTCTTTACTCATAGTCAGGAACATTGTAGGTGTGGTATTCAATGCTATGCCTACTAATGATTCTCTGTGCACGATAAAGGTCATAGGTGGCTGCGATCCATTCGAGGCTACTGTTAACCCGACTTACTTCAAGTACTCAAGAGAAGTGATAGTCAAAGGGAGTTCATTGAGCCTCTCAGTCAACTTGTCGAGGTTCCTGATCAGTAAGGAAGTATGGATAGATAAGGATAGGAATGGGAGGTTCACTGAGACGGACCCGCGTCAGAGTAACTTAGTCTTAATGGTGGGGCAGAACTACGGGAGGGGGAGGGTAGTCGTATCCTCAGTAGATTTCTTCAGTGGGGCTCTCCTCTCTCAGAAGGATAACAAGTTATTCACTAGAGAACTCTTCTCCTGGCTCTCATCCCCCTCCTTAGCGAAGAGGAAGTATGAGGAAGTGGGATCTAAGCTCTCCAGCTTCGTGAACATGAAGGGCGATTTAGATAGAGTTGGAGGGGATTCTTCAGTCCTCTTGAGCATCGCGAATAGCATCAATAAGAGCCTTGAGAGCGTCAAGGCTATGATAGATAGGGGAGCTAGTGAGGAAGCTTTAAGCCAGCTTGAAGCGATTGAGAGGAAGATAAATGACTATATGAGCTTCGTTTCAAAGATAGTGGTTGTTGAGACGAAGTTATCTCAGTTCGCATCTTACCTCGAGGAGACGAGGAAGAGCGAGCCCAACATATCCTTGGATAAGTTCTATGACGAGGTCTCGAGGCTCAACTCGGAGAAGAGAAATGTATATGAGAAGTGGTCAGCTGGGGACCTCTCGGGGGCTAATCAGACAGCTAACTCCATCCTGAATAGGGTAGAGGAGCTGAGCAATGAGGCGAAATCTTACGTAGCTGAGCAGAAGGAGAGGATCAAGAGGATAGAGGAGGAGAAGCAGAGGAACGTGATGATAGCTTTGCTAGCTGTAGTGATAGTAGTAATAGTTGTAGTTGGCTTCCTGCTGTACAGGAGGAGGAAGGAGGAGTATAGGGTAGAGATAAGACCTCCGGGGTGAGAGGATGTACTCAGATCCCAGATTGTCCTTCAAGCTCGGTGAGTTCATCCAGTCCGTTGAGGATAAGCTCATCTACTCCAAGCCGAAAGTAGCTGATCTAGTGAGGGAGCTCCAGAGACTCAATGAGATGCTTGAGGAGGAGGACAGGGAGATACCCAACTCCTGGATAGATTACCTCAAGCAGAACTACGGGAGCCTAGAGGAGCTGGATCCAGACGATAGGAAGGCCTTGGTTCAGGATTTAGAGGGGATCAAGCAATCGATAATGAATAAGATCAAGTGACTATCTCCCCAGGAGCTGGGAGATCTCCCTTATTTTTCTTTGAGATGTGAAGCCTATCGAGTAAAGCAAAGCCTCGAGGACAGCTCTCCTGCATATCTCGATGTATATTATGTTATCTGAGAGTAGCCTGGGCCTCTCCTCCATATTAACCCCTACCCTCGCGTATAAGCCCCTGAGCCTCTCTATGAACTTGAGCATCCCCTCCATGTTGAACGTCTTGAAGTAGAACCTCGCGCACCTCCTAGAGGGGACGCTCCTGAAGAGCCTTCCGCTCTGGAAAGTCTTCAGGAATTGAGATGGATAATTCTCGAGCCAATATGGGATATCCCAACCGTCATAAAACTCCCTCTTCGTCGGAGCCCCGAAGAGGAGCAATACTACTCCGAACTGAGATAATAGATAGACCTTCCTCTCCCTCCTATTGATAGAGATATCAGATGCCTCTATATCGAAGAGCCTCTTAGATAGTTCTATGATGTGGGAGAGTTGGAAGTCATCATCGTACCTCAGGGATATCGTAGCGTTTCCCTTCCCCACCTTGAACTTCGAGCTGCTCGAGACAGCATAACCTATGAAGGAAGCTGTTGCTTCGAGATCGAAATTAGGCTTGAGGAACTTCCTTATGCCCATGCCCTCGATAGATCTGAGGACGTCCCATGTATCTATCCTAGCTAGTTCAGCTAGTTTCAGGATTAAGATGAGGGGCATAGGGGAGCTCGGCGTAGACATGATCTTCATTACTTTAACCAAGGGGATGCCTGTCTCCTTCGCTATGTTTATGTAATTGCTCACTTTGAGCGACCTGACGACGAGTTCCTGCCTCATCTCGAGGCTAAGCTTCACGGGGTAGAGGGGGGGTGCTCTATTGAAGCTCAGCTCTATCCTCTCGGGGCCCTCATCCGATGCCATTATTCCGGATGAGGTAATACAAGTGAAATAAAAATGTTCGCTCCAAACTTCGGATGGGATCCCTGCAAAATTTCCAAAATCGTGATGAAAAAAGAAAGAGGGATAGTTTACCTCGTAGCTGAGATCCCGAGCAGGCCTTCTAGAGTTGGGGACCTCACGCCCGATGCTATTATAGTTATCCTGGGCTCGTTGAGGTCTTCAGCTATTCTGAACCCCCAGTAGACCCTCTCGAGGAGGTAATCCTCGGTTAGGAGCTTAGTAGCAGAGCCAGCTTCCTCCAAGCTCGTATTGGGAGTCGCCTGCAAGTAAACTAGTGCGGAATCAGCTTCCTTTATCTCAGCATCGAGCAATATGTTCCCTAGGGCTATCTTAGCTGCATCAGCAACCCTCCCGCCGACTCCAAGCCCAACAGCACCTAAGCCGGCCTCTCTAACGACAGCCTCGAAGTCAGCGAAGCTTATGCTGACCACATGGGGCATGTAGAACAGGTTAGCGAGATCTGAGATGACAGCTGCTAGCAATGAGTCAGCGTACTTAAATGCATATTGAACCTGTATGTACCCGATCTTCTTGCTCAATATGTCATTCAAGTTCACTATCGTGAGATCAGCTACCCCCATTATCCTCGAGAGGCCATACCTAGCGTTATTCACCTTCCCCAATCCCTCCCAAGAGAAGGGGAAGGAGACTAAAGCTATCCTTATTACGTCGGGGAACCTGTCTCTAACCGCGGAGAGTATGGGAGCGATTCCTCCTGAAGCTGTTCCTCCTCCTAGCCCTCCAGTCACTATGAGGACGTGCGGCCTGCCTATAGCTGCCATTATCCTATCCAGATCAGACATTATGGCCCTCTCACCCACATTGGGGTTGCCTCCGCTACCGAAACCGCTAGTCACAGTTTCCCCGACTAAGAGCTTGACATCTGATTTGACTGCCTTTAGGTGATTGGCTTCAGTATGTATTGCTATCGTTTTCACGGGCGCACCCACTTCCTTGAGCCTGTTTAAAGTATTGCAACCGGCTCCTCCTACGCCTACGACTGTCATCGTCACCCTAGCCTCAGGAGCTCCTGACATATTCAACCACCCCCCATAGAGCTCAAGAATTCCTCCACCATCTTAGATTTGACACCGAAAGTGTAGACAGTGACTTTAGGCGTCGTCATCTCTATGCTCGGCTTGAGTCCGAAGTAAACCTCTGGTATGCTTAAGTTCGTCGTCAGGACATCTTGGACGTACGTCATCCCCTCCACTGAGACAGTTGTCTCAGCGGACTCGAGTATCCCGACTACACCCTTAGCCCCTTTGTGATTAGCATCTCCGAATGGATCGACTAAGGAGGACTCGAATGCCTCTCTTACTGTCCTCCCCTCCCCGAATCCAGCGTAACCTAAGCCAGATCCCTTAGCGAGTTCCTTCATCACCGCGAAGTCGACGTTCTGCATACCAGGAAGCGGTGAGAGGTTCTGGAGGGAAGCGAGTCCTCTTATAACGTTGAAGAGCCTATCGTCCATCATCTTATATGCTCTAGTCAGCGGGACGTTCGTGAACTTCCTCTTCAGGACGTCATTGAAAGCTACCCAAGTAACATCGGAGAGGTCTATTATCTCGGAGAGCCCGTACTTCGCGTTGTTCATCCTCACCTCTCCCTCGCTCGAGAATGGTATAACGACGTAGCTTATCGTTAGGGCATTCGGTAAGCTCTCCTTTATAGTCTCAGCTAACGTAACTATTCCTCCTGTTCCCGCACCTCCTCCTAAACCAGCTAAGAGTACTATGAGCTCCCTATCGCTCAGCATAGATATCAGGTTCTCCTTAACAGCCTCCATGGCTTTCTTACCATTCTCTATAGTTCTAGCGCTCCTTCCTCCTAGGAAAGACTCACCTGCGAGCACCTTATGATCCGCTTTAGTTGCGCTGAGAGAGGCGGCATCGGTATTAACTGCTATCAGCTTCGCATCCGCGAAACCGGTCCTCTTGATGTTCGTTATCATGTTGCAACCTGCTCCTCCTATGCCCACTACAGCCAGCTTGAGCTGGGAAGCGGGCTCCCCTCTCCTCCAACTCATTTCCTCCTCACCTCCACAATACCTTTAACTAAAACGACATCACCAACAGCTAAAATATTTGATGGGGGGAGCGTGTACTCCAAGACTTTCTCACTCCCTCCTCTGACTATCTTCACCCTGACGAGGAGGCTAGCCTTTCCCTCCTGATCTATGACGACGTCATCCACTACTCCTACCCTCCTCCCCGAGCTATCTATTACCTCCTTCCCCACTACTTCCTCCCTCTTGATCATAATACCCCTCCTTGCAGCCATCTATCGACTAGCTCAGATCTAACTCCAGTCGCTAGGAGCATTATCTTGGGTTCATAGAGCTTCCAGTTCGGCTTTATCCCCCAGAATATGCTCATTATATTGTAATCGCTCGAGAGAGTCTGGGGTATCCTATCGAGCTCCCTCATCACTAACTGCGATTGATTGCCCTCGACGTAAACTATAGCTCCCTTAGCGTTCCTTATATCTGCCTGACTGTAATTCGCAGCTAATGCGTTTCTGAAAGCCTCTACAGCGCTTCTCCCTCTCCCTATTCCTACGAAGCCCAAGCCAGAGCCCCTAACTAAGACTTCCATATTGCTGTAATCTATGTTCACTAGACCCGGCTGCGGTACTATGTCCTGGAGACCCACTATAGAATCTATTATGTCGACTAGGAGCTTATCCATCTCTCTGAAAGCCTGGCTAATGGGCAAATTGCCCGCTCTCTCCTTCAATAAGTCGTTAGCGTTGACTATAGTCATATCAGCAGAGTCGAGCATCCTGGAGAGGCCCCACTGGGCGTTCCTTATCCTAGTAGGCCCCTCAGATATGAAAGGTAAAGTGATTATCCCTATGACTATCTTGTCCGGGAACTTCTCCTTGATAGCTTCAGCTATCGTCGGCCCAGCTCCTGTCCCTGTACCTCCTCCCATCCCCGCAGTTATCATTATGAGCTCCTTATCCCTCAGCGGAGCTAATATCTTGTCCATATCCTGCTCAGCTATCATCCTACCTAGCTCTGGTGAACCAGCAGCTCCCCTCCCCTTACGAGCGCCCTCTCCGATCAGTATCTTTATGTCCGCGCTTATCCTCTGCAGCGTAGGGGCATCAGTATTGACTGCGACAGTCGGGACTCTGACGCCGTACCTCTTCACATTATTCACTGTGTTATTACCGCATCCCCCAACGCCCACTAACACCATCTTGAGGGCGGAGAGCTCGGAAGCCCTAGCTAACTCAGATCTAGACATCATAGAAGCTCACCTCATAATGTACTTCCCATCGATGCCATCTTAGACTCTAAAATCCTCATAAATGTCTTCCTTAACTCCTCCATGTCTGTTACGCTCCCTCCCTTGGCTTCTATGTATTCCTTGACCGCCATCAAGGGGGGTACGTATGGGAACTTCTCCTGCCTCGCGAACCACGCGAGTGAGACCTCCCCCTTGTTCTCATCTAAGTACCTGTTGATCAGTTCGGCAATCGATACTCTAGGTTCAGCTTGAACGGGAGGTTGAACAGGAGGTTGCTCCTCCTTCTTCCTACGGAACATATCCATCCCCCCTCAACTCATAAACCTAACTCAGCTAAAAAATCATCCACGTAGTGAGATCTAACTTGAGTCACGAGTAAGTTGACCCTCACATCGGGGTACTCGAAAGTAGGCCTGACTCCCATGAACACAGTGGGGATCCTGTACCTTCTGCTCAATATATCAGTCGCTTCCCTCATCTGATCCACCCTCAGGTCGACGGACTTACCCTCGAAATATATTATAGCTCCCTTAGCCTCCGTTAAATCGCATTTAGCATAATCATCTTGCAGGGCGTCATCGAAAGCCTCGAATATATAGCGGCCCCTCCCCACTCCTATGAATCCCAAGCCAGACTGATAGGATATCCTCGCGAAATTGCTCAGATCGACGTTAACGTAACCAGGTCCTGTCTCCGTGCTCTGCATCTTAACTAGAGCATAGATGCTCCTCTCTATCTTCCTATTGACCATCGAGAATGCATAATTGAGGTCCACTCCTTTCGCTTTCTCCATAGCTAAGTCGTTAGCATTCACTACAGTCACATCTGAAACTTCTAATGTCTCCCTCAATGAGAATTGGGCATTCCTCCTCCTCTCCTCTCCCTCCTCCCTCATCGGTAATGTCACTACTGAGATCTTTATAGCGTCCCTCTTCCTCAGGCCTATCTCCCTCATGAGCACTGGGAGACCTCCTGAACCTGTTCCGCCTCCCATCCCAGCTATCCCTATGACTACGTCTACGTTCTCATCCAAAGCCCTTAATACGCTCTCTATGTCCTCCTCCATCGCCTCTCTCCCTAGGTCAGGTACTCCCTGAGCTCCCCTTCCCTTATGAGTGTACTTGCCTATCAGGACCTTCTCATCGGCATCGGTCTTCTTCAGTACAGCGGAATCTGTATTGACAGCTATCGTCTTTACGTTCTTCGGGAACTTCTTGTAAAATGCGCTTATTATGTTATTGCCGCACCCTCCGATGCCCACTATATTTATCCTAGCCTCAGTGGCTTTCTCTACACTCTCCAACCCCCTATCGACCATCCTTCCCCTAATAGCCATTTCCATCACTCCCTCAAGAGCTCCTTAACATCGCCTATCATTTCCCTCACGAAGGGAGAGTCGACGCCAGTAGCGTAAACGAATGACTCCGGTGTTCTGAGCATGGGGTTCAATCTAGCTCCGAATGAGATTCTCTCGACATCGTACTTCTCCGTTATGAGCCTAGGCCCGTCTATGACCTCCGAGAGGCTCGCAGTTGGCGGTATCTTGAGGTAGAGGAGGTAGCCCGAGGCCGACGTAGGATCTGCGTCTAGCAACCTAGTATCTATAGCGCTCTCAACAGCTTTCCTGACGCTCCTGTGGGAACCTATGCCTATGAACCCTATCCCGGATCTCTCTATCATCCCCTTGAGATCAGGGAAGTCGAGCCTCTGCAAAGTGTCCCTGGGATCCAGCATCTCAACTATGTAATTTATGGCCATCTTCAGTATATTGTCCATCCTCGCGTAAGCGACTTGAGCAGGCATCTCACCGAACTTCTCAAGGAGGACATCGTTCATGTTCACCACGACACTATCGTTCACGACGACTATTTCCCTCAATCCCGACTGGACATTCTTCAGTTTCGTCTGCCCTTCATACCTGAAGGGAATCGTTACGATAGATATCATAGCCGGGGCTTTATCCCCGTACTGATCCCTTATCGCCTTAAGGAGATATGGCAATCCGCCGCTTCCCATACCCCCGCCAAGTCCAGCTACAGCTATGAGGAGGTCGCAGACATCTAGAGTCCTTATAACCTTGTCTAAATCCTCATCGACTGCTTTCTGGGCTAGGCTTATATCTCCTCCACTTCCTCTCCCCCTGAGCGTATTCTCCCCGACTTGAATGATCTCATGTGCCTTGACCTGCCTTAGGGCATTCAGATCAGAGTCTAAAGCGACTAATTTCGCCAATTCCATCCCAGATCTTGCCAAACTATCAATAGCCTTTATCCCCGCCCCTCCAACACCCAAAACAGTGATTTTAGTTGGTATTTCCTCAAACCTCGTCGGAAGACCGGCCCTACTGCTAGCCATCTTCACTTACCTCCCGTTTCATGAGGCGAAGGCCTCGCCCCATCTCCTCACTCCCTCTCAGTGGTTGGTGATCTCGCACCAACCACTACGGAGAAGTGACGAAATTTTTATATATGTTTTATGTAAAACTGTGGGGGTACTCTCGCGGAGCGGAAAAGATCCCCTCAGCTGCTTCATTAAAAAATATAGCCTGAAGGGAATTTAGAAGAACAAAAAGCATTCATAAAACTTTCTTAATGAATTATCTGTACGATAACCTTCAATGTCATTAATTCCGTTCGGTGATGCCACCCAATATCCTCACTATATCTTCTTAAAGAACTCGGGTGTTGAGCCTAGAGGCTGTTGAAATAATACGCTGTCTGAATTTAACTCAAAAATCAGGAGTCATAATGATCTTCCCTCATCTAACGGGTTTGAATGCTATACATCTCTCGAGATCCCCCTCCCTCCCCAATCGCTCGAATTCGAGCCCCAGTTTCCTCGCTAAAGCCTCTGCAGCCTTCACTGGGAAAGCAGAGTCATCCAAAATGAGCAGGATAGCTTCTCCCTCTTTCAACTCCTTCACAAGCCTGAGGAAAGTCGCTACCGGAGATTCTGTGCACCCCTCCAATCTCTTAGCTGTGTTTATCTCAGCGACTATCCTCATCCCATCACCTCCTAAGCTTACCGTAAATACGCTCTATCATCTCCTCTTCCTCCAATGCCTGCCTCTCAACGCTAGTCAAATCCTTAGGCAGCCATTCAGGCAAATTATCCCCGAAATATCTCCTTATAGCTCTCCTCAAAGCCCCCACAGCTAAGATACTGCAGTGCTTCTTAACTGGAGGCAAGCCCCCGAGCTCATCAGCTATCTGCTGCCAATCGATATTCCAGGCCTCTTCCAAACTCTTTCCCTTCACTATCTCCGTCAATACGCTTGCGGCAGCTATGTTAGCTGCGCATCCATAGCTCTCGAACTTCGCTTCCTCTATCACTCCATCCCTTATCCTCAAGTATATGCTTATGACATCTCCGCATGCAGGACTGCCGGCTTGAGCGAAGGCATCAGCGTCGTCGATCCTCCCTAAGTTCCTCGGCTCCCTGAAGAGCTCCAGGACCTTAGGCGTGTAAGGGAGGGGCACCCTCGTGCTCATGCTCCCACCATAACTAAAGTTATTAGAATATAATCTTATCCTTTCCTACTACCTCCCCAACGGGCTTATCGACCTAAGCCTCTCTACAGCTTCCTTGACATTATCCACTACGAACCTCATATCTTCCATCTCATGATACCTAGTTAACTTGAATAGTATGCTCCCATGAGCCTCCTCATGTTTCCTGCCTATAGCTAGCATCACGTGGCTCGGCTCCAGGATCCTGCTAGTGCAGGCGCTACCGCTGGAGACGTAGACTCCTCTCATGCTGAGTTCCACCGTTAGGGCCTCCCCCTCGACGTGGAGGAAGCTAATGTTCACGTTATCAGGAGCCCTCTCATCCCCTCTCGGGCCATTTAGGATGGAACCAGGGACTGAATCCAGTATGGAATCCATTAGGAAGTCCCTTAGCGAAGATAACTTCCTTATTCTCCCATCGAAATCCTCAAGGGAGAGTTCTATCGCTCTCTTGAAACCTGCGATCGCCGGGACGTTCTCGACCCCCGGCCAGAGGGTCTGGCTGCTCAATGCCCCCTTTATTATAGGCTCTATCTCAACTTCATCCCTAACATAGAGGGCAGCCGCCCCCTTGGGTCCCAGTATCTTATGAGAGCTTATCGTGAGCAAATCAACATCTAGCTTGCTTAAATCTATTGGGACCCTCATGTAAGCATCGCATGCATCCGTGTGAAATATCACATTGGGATTTTTATCCTTCACTATCTCAGAGAGCTCCCCGATCCTCTGCACAGTCCCTATCTCATGATTCACCGTCTGGATGCTGACTAAGAAGGTCTCGCTATCCACTAGCTCCGATAATACATCGCTCAGTACGAAGCCCCTCTCATCGACAGGAGCCCTGACTACCTTGAATCCGTGCTCCTGTAAGGAGAGAGCGGGCATAAGGACGCTGTAATGCTCTATATCCGATACTATTATCTTCCTCTTTCTCGATTTCTTAGCTGTGCCGAGTATAGCGAGGTTATTAGCCTCAGTACCGCTGTGGACGAAGTTTATATCCTCCTTATCGGCCCCCAGAGTCCTCGCTATGAGCTCCGATGCCTCATCTATCAGTTCGAAGGCCTCCCATCCCGGCTTATTAGTTATCGATGGATGCCCGTAACCGATGACGTTGAAGTAAGGGATCATGGCCTCAACTACTTCCCTAGGGACCCACCCGGAGTTCTCATTATCTAAATAAACCTCTTTAGAGGGCCTTCCATGCACCTTCAGCAGGTCTCTCACGCTCATGATCCTTCGGGCATCTGAGTTAATGCAAATAATAATTTTAGTCCCTCAGGGTAACTTCGTGAGGAGTTAACTAGAGCTTCAAATTATTATGGGATCCCAGAGTTCATTCAGCCTCAGATATTCTTGCGTTTCGAGACCTTCTTCGGACCCTCTATCTTCCTCATGAGGTAGTAGAACGCTATTGAGAGGGCTAAGAAACTCGTTAGCGATTCAGCTAGATATCTGGACTCGTCGAAACTCTTATACAAGAGCTTCTTAGTGGATACCTCTTCCTTAGGTGCATCTAGCTTGCTCAGGAGAATAGCTCTATCCGCAGCCAATATCGTCAGATTAGCCTCAGTCAAATTGACATCGAAGGTATAGCTGATGCTCCTAGAGAAAGGATGGTACCTCTCTAGCTTAACGATACCCTCAGCCTCTATAGTCAGGGGGGTCCTGAACCTCATCTCGACTCTAGATGAGTTCATCCCCTCCACTCCATCCAAGAGTAAATCAGCATAGAAGCCCCTCCCCCTTAAGTAAGCTAGCTTACTGGCATTTATTCTTATCGTGGATGAGTTCATAGGCACTCCATTCAACGAGATTGGCCTGCCTATTACTCTAATTTTCCCAGATGCCTCCAATCCCGTGATTACAGCCTCTATCTTCGGTACCTCTTGATATTCGGACTTCAGATCGAGCTTCAACCCTGGGAAGTGCTTCTTAGCATCGGAGAGGTTCCTCAAGCCCCTATCAACCCAGTCCTTGATATCTATCCCACCTCCAGAGACCCCTATGAGGATGGATCCATTCTTAGGATTCCATTCTAAGCTGTGGTAACCTGAGGCTTTCCCGCTTATTACACCGGTGAAGTTCCCCGTCTCGAATCCAAGGACCCCCAGCTTCTCGACTCCCGGGAGCTTTATGGCCCTCCCATTAACCACGGCCTCTAGCTCCTTCCCGAGCCTCAGCTCCAGTTCATTGCACTCCCAACTCAAGGGGACGATGAAGGAGGGGCCTGATGAAACGTTCCTCCCCCTGATTATTCTATTCACAGCTGTCCCGCTATCTAGGTAGAGCTGGAAGATCCTGTAGTTCGCGAAGTTCTTGAAATCGTAAATTATCCCCACGTAACCGCCTTCCCCGCAGACCTTAAGCTTGAACTCTCCCTTATCGAGCTCGTAAGTAGTTATAGCTAGGTTCCTAGATCCCCTCACCCTTATCCCGGTCTCAGCCGGTGAGAAGTCGCCCCTCAAGTAGAGCCACCTCAGATCACCTCTATCCGAAGGTAGCTCCTCCTCAACGCTCTGGTTCGATGAGCTGGGCCCTATGTAAATCCCACTGGGAGCCCTCGGATCATCGCTCAAGTAGATAGTGTGGAACGGCAGCTCATCCCTCATCAGCTCGTAAGCTATTAAGCTCCTCCTCCTGAAGTATACGTCGGAAGGCATTATTATGGGGAGCGTCGCATTAGGGAGAGCTGGATTCCCTATCTCGATCCTCTCTACTGAAGGGGCGGATAATATGGGTCCCATGAACATGAATAGATAGTTGTAAGTGGAGTTCTCCCCGCTCAGGATAGCCACATCCCCCATAGTCGTCAGGACAGATAAATTCCGCTTCCCAACTAGCTCGTAGAGGATGAGGAGAGGAATTTCAGGCCCCTCAGAGATCCAGGGGGCCAATTGCCTCATACTATTACTGTGCATCAAGGAGGAGACAGCGCTGGAGTAATAGGAGAGAAGGAGCATAGTAGCATCATTTTCGCCCTTGAATTTTACAGCGAAATCGAAATCTGCCGGAAGGATAGAGCCTGAAGCAGTTACGTTCAGCTGATTCCACCTCTGGACGCTTAAAGCTGTCGATGAGAATCCCGAGAAGAGTATCAAAGCCAAAATTAAAGCGTAGAGCTTCGAATCTCTCCTCCTGACTAGTATTCTTATTATCGGTGAGGATAGGACTGAGGCTCCCAGTAAGGCGTAAAGCGGGAATCTGTATTCCCAGTAGTTTATCATGAAGCCCGAGATCTTAACGTAAGTTATCAACCTGCCCAAGATCAAGCAGGCGAGTGCGAAGAGAGCGTAATTATGGAGGGGCTCACGCAGGATCTTAAGGGAGGCTATTCCTAAGAGCCCAGAGACTCCGAGGAGAGCTGGATAGAAGAACCAGGGGACCTGTCCTATGTAGTATATCTCGCTGACTCTAATCTCCCCTAAATGCAGGATCCATACTATCAGGCCCGATGCGAAGAGTGCCATCAGTATGGAGATTATAATGTCGCGCTTGGAGCTCATCAGCCCTATTAACCTCTCGACCCTCAGGAACCTCCTGAGCTCGTTCAGGAGGAGGGGGATCGGGGAGGCCAGGAGGTAGAGGCCGGGCCCCCCGTAAATGGATGGTGGTCCGTGAATGAATGAGAGCAGGTAAACCGATGCTCCAGAGAGGAGGACAGCTATTGAAGATTCCCTCCTCTTCCCGAATATTAGGGAAGCCAGGGAAAGATAGGCTACGAAGAGGAGGGATTCCGCTACGTGGACGAGGAAGGTGAGGGTGCTCAGGACGAATATTATGAAGACCTTCCTCCTCCCCTCTACGAATATATCGGAGTAGAGGAGGAAAGCCAGCAAGGCTATAGCTAAAGTTAGGGGGAGCCCCCAGAAGAATATGGGCTGGCTCCATATGAGCGATCTGTAAGATGCCTCATTAGCTTTATCCAGCCCGTTGTAATCCGTCCCGAACTTCAGGGCGGCTATCCAACCCAGGCCAGTCAGGAGGGACCACGCGAATAGGGACTCCTTCCTCCACTCGAGCTTCGAGAATGATGAAGCCACTATTAGGAATGAGAAGAGGTTTACCGCTACTACTGTGAGCATCAGGCTGAGAACATCAGCCTTAGTTATCAGGTAAATAGCTCCGAGGAGGGAGTTGTAGCCTAAGTAATTCCAAGCATTGTATTTGGAGGGGGAGTTCGTGAGGTACCATGCTTGATCTTGGTGGTAGAGGAGGTCGTTCGTAGTGTATCTGAATATGTTAGGGTAAGCTAGAGCGAGCTCCAGGAGGAAGAAAGCTGAGAGTATCGAGATCAACGCATGATAACCGTTCAGCTTGAACTCATTTTCCACAAAAATTTTCCTCTTAGTGGATAAATATATTGAAATTATGCTCATAGATACGGAAATTATAACTATTATTTCGAATATTGGGATCCTGTACAGGAAATTTATAGCGAAGAGGAGGGAGGTGAAGAGGCCCCCCACAGCTGCGGATAAGCTCAGGGCTTCCCAGAGGTCTTTGGAGATCAGGGGGGAGAGAGGCAAGAACATTAAGAATAGGAAGATCATGCAGGAGATCGCGTTAAGTGGTGGCGGGGAGAGGATGGAGAGAAGCAAGAATATCTGAGGTATCAGGGCCAGTATGAGCTCCAACCTCGGTACCCTGATTTTGAGAGCTCGATCGGAGAGGAGGGAGATGAGGGAGAGCAATGGTATAGCTAGCAGCGGGATCTCATATATCCCCAAGTCCAGGAGGAAGCTTATGATTACCATCGATATTAAGCAGGCGCCAAACGGGAAGTAGAGGCCTTCTAATTTCATCGCTTAGCTCTGTGGCTAGAATTATTAAAAATTTTAGGGAGGGCTTGAGGCCATCATATAGATAGCTTTAAGCGATCCCATCTGAATCTCCGCATCCTAGCTGGCATGGGGATTCATGAACCCCGGAGGATCCTAAATATGCCATCTAAAGCTATGGCCAGGAATATAATGCCCTCAACTGGGCTCGCCACTTTGTACATCCTCCTCGCTTCCCCCCTGCTCGGGCTCCTAGCGTACCTTACCGAGTGTATGAGGAACCTGAGCGTTATCGGTAGTGAGAGGACTAAGAATATAGGACCGAGGGGACCGATGAGGAAGAGGAGCAGCTGAAGTATTATCATGAGTACATTTGAAGCCACTATAAGCTTGGAGGTCCTCTCTATACCCCAGACTACGGGGGCCATTGGGACTCTAGCGGTTGCGTAATCGTCCAGATAGTAGATGGAGATGTACCATATGTGGGAGGGGATCCAGAGGATAGTGATGAGAGCTATCATGATCGCTTGGAGCTCTATCGATCCTCTAGCCGCAGCCCATCCAGCTAGGGAAGGAGCCGCTCCAGCGACCCCCCCGAAGATTATGGATAGAGGGGTGCGTCTCTTCGTCCACATCGTGTAGACGAGTATATCGAAGGCCATCCCCAGGGATGTAGAGAAGGCTGTCCACGGATTTATGAGGTAGGAGAGGCCAAGCCCGACGATGAAGAGGAGGAGGCCGAATGAGAGGGCTTCTACCCTGGAAACCCTGCCTGAGGGGACTGGCCTATTCCTAGTCCTGGGCATCATAGCATCTATATCAGCATCTAGGGCCATGTTAACTGAGGTAGTGCCCGATATCGAGAGTAGCATGGCAGCTGTCAGGATCAGGAGTGCATCGAGCCTCACCCCCCCAGCACCCACGTATGTGAATATAGATGTCAAGAGGAGGAGGAACGTCTGCTTAGGCTTAGTGAGGCAGAGGAGATCTGATAACTTCACTTTAAAGGCTTCAACTTGCATTATTCTCACCTCAAGGCCTATACTGATAGAGCTTGAGTACGGTATCCGTCACGGGCACCCCCTCCAGGAACCTGTTATTGACCTCTATGACCCTCCCCCCGAAGGGTACGGATGGGTTCACGTACATCAACTGGAAGGGGGCCAGGGCTTCCCAACCCGGGTACCTCATCGCGTACTTTATCACTAGAACTGCCCTAATACTCTTATCACCTATCTGGTAGATCCTGCTCCTCCTCACAGGATTCCCAGCTATCTCGAACTCAGTCCTGTTCCCATAATCCTCCATCTTGAACGCGACATATACCTGAGTCCCTCCCAAGCCACTATCACCGCTCGGGCATCCCTCCACCTTACTCGAGACCTCACCATTCGTGAGCTGGACGAAGACGCACTTCTTAGGCCTGTTTAGCTCATCCACTACGTAGTAATCGATCGATGTGTAATTCACCCCCAAGTATATGTAGCTAGATTTGTAAGTGACGTTGAAGAAGTTGCTGCCATTCAAAGTGACTTTATTAGCCTTAATTACCTCGGATCCCCAGGGGACTGAGTAAAATTCCATGGATTCGTTATCGTAGATCCATCTCTCAACGTAGTATATAGCGTAACTCCCGTCCCTGAAGTCGACTGGATAGCCCGCCCACCTCCAGAGCTTAGTGACCCTTATAGGATCCCTGAAGAAGTAAGGCACAGCTTCTCTCGTCTCCTGCCTCGTGTGGCCAGCTATAACTATTATATCCCTTCCACCTTTGTATACCGAAATTAAGAAGGTCCTGGGCTCGTTTATCAAATTCGTGGCGTTCTCAGGTGGTATGTAATTTGAGGAGATCTCCCCTATCCCATCGTAAGCCTTGGGTCCTCCCAACAGTATTATGACATCGTAGTTCTCCAGAGCCCTCCGGAAATCCCTTGGCCCAAGTATATCGAATTGTACCCTGGATTCGCTCAAGAGACCGCCTAAGAATATAGCTGTAGGCTCATCAGCCTTATTGCTTATTATAGCGACATTAGGAGGTTTTTCAGCTAGGAGGGGCGCGAAGTCGATCAGCAGGAGGATCAGCATGATTATAGAGCTCCTCATTTCTCCCACATTAGCGGGGTGAGGACATGTTTAAAAAACTTTCACAGTGAGTTAGGGGGATGCGTGCTGCTAAGCTGATCCTCCTGCTGATCCTCCTCCCCACGATGGGACCCCAAGCCCTCCCATACTTCGAGATATCTAGGCTAGGTATTAACGCGAGGAACTTCGCATTTAACAAAGATCTGATCGCTATTCAGAATGAGGAACTCCTCTTGATGGGGAAGCCCCTCAATATTAGTGGTTGCAAGCTATTAGGGGGGAGGGATATATTCATACAGTGCGGGGGGAGCCTCTTAAAGTTACCAGAGCTCAGGGAAGTGGCTAGATGCGAGGGCTGCTCCTTCATCCCTTACTCGGAGGATCGTTACGCGATACTCAAGGACGGCCTCACACTGAGGATAGATGGCCGTGAGAGGAAATTCGATTTGAGGCCTAGAATTGCTAAGTGGTCGAGGGACGGGAATTTCCTTTTGGTAGTTGATAGAGATGAAGCTATTCTCCTATCGGAGGACGGAATGTCGATCAGAGCGAGGTTGAACACTCAAATATTCGATGTAGATCTATCTGGTAGGATAATGTGCGTAGCGACGAAGGATTGTGAGGTCTTCGCTTTCAGCGAGAGTGGAGTAGCTTGGACTAATAAGTTGTGCAGCTGCTGCATACCCTTGAAGCTGAGTTCATCGGATGGACTCTTCTTCGTGGCCCTGCAGGGGAAGGAAATAGCTGTACTCAATTCAGAGAGCGGGAGGGTCCTTCAGAGGATAGAGGTGCCCGGTTACTCGATATATTCCTTCGATGGAATCGTGGCCTCGCTGGATTCGAATGGCACACTGCACATATTCGCGGATCTATCTAAATTGAGGGTGGAGGGGAAGAGCTATGGGATATTGCTCAGCTGGGACATACCGGAATGGTTGAGGGGGGAGCTGAATTATGAGCTCAATGGGAGCTCCGGGAGAGTTGAAGTCTCGAGAGAATCCTTCATACCTGTAGGGAGTTCTGGGAGCTTCAAATTAAAGTTGAAGGATTTAAACGGCCTCGAGATTGAGAGGGATGTGAATTTGAGCGACTTGGAGGTTAAGCTCTCGCCTGATGGCTTAGTTGAGGTTAGAGGAGAGGGGAAGATCGGGATAAGCGCCCAGGGTAGGATCTACAATGGGACCAGAGCTAGTGTAGATACGGGCTTCCTCCCCTTCTATGAGGTAACGATCCTGAACTACGGGAAGCCCATCGCTACTTACAGATGTTACAACTCGAGGTTCACAGTCATCTCATCTCTCTTAGCGATTCTCCTCATAGCGATAATCCTGAGAAAGTTTTTAGGAAAATGGCGTCAGCATAGCCTATGGATCTCGGTCTGAGGGGCAAGTCAGCTGTCGTAACTGGAGCTAGCTCCGGGATGGGGAAGGCATCAGCGATATCTCTCCTGAGGGAAGGTTCTAGGGTCCTAATATCCTCGAGAAGCGAGGAGAAACTCAAGAAAGCTGCTGAGGAGCTCTCAAGGTACGGGGAGGTTCACTTCAAGGCCTCGGATCTGAGGAAAGCTGAGGACATATCGGAGCTCTATGAGAGGGCTGAGGAGCTAGGAGGAGCTGATATATTAGTTATCAGCTATGGAGGTCCCAGGATAGCCAGATTCAGGGATCTGGATGATAAAGATTGGTATGAAGCATTCGACTTGCTCGTGATGAGCTCAGTCAGGTTATCCAGGCTCTTCGGTTACAGGATGAAGGAGAGGGGATGGGGAAGGATAGTCCTAATAACTTCAACGGCCGTGAAGGAGGTGAACATGAATATACCCCTATCCTCAGTCGTCAGGACGGGCCTAGCTGGCCTGATAAAGGTATTATCGAGGGAGCTAGCTCCGGAAGTCACGGTAAACGGGATCATGCCGGGCAGGATAATGACCGAGCGCCAGAGGGAGCTATTAGCTTTTAAAGCTGGGGAACTAGGCATAACTCTCGAGCGGATGGAGGAGGAAGCATCTAAGGAGATACCCCTGAGGAGGTTCGGTAAGCCAGAGGAAGTGGGGGATTTGATAGCGTTTCTGTGCAGTGAGAGGGCATCTTATATATCCGGCGCCCTCATTCCAATAGATGGAGGGATGCTCACCGTTGTCGGATAGTTTAACTATCCGTTCCACCTCAGCCTCGGCTTCTGTGTCTTTCAGGGGCAACAGTTCCTCTCATCCTGAGCATGCCCGCTATTATGCCTATCATTTTCGTGACCGCAACGCGGGCATCTCAGCAGCCTATTCCCATTCGGAGCTAACCTTCCCCCACATACCGGGCACAGGCTTTAGTTCCTCCGCGATCTACGTACATAGGAGTTATAAGTTAACTTTTTTGGGAACTGCTGACGTACTCTCATCTGAGGTGATCTTATGGATTTGAAGCTCCTGGAGAGGCTTTCCCTAGCATCTGCTCCGCCAGGTTTTGAGGATGAGATCAGGGAGATCTTGAAGGAGGAGCTAGAGGGCAGAGTAGATGAGCTCCAAGAGGACGGGTTCGGGAACTTATACGCTGTGAAGGGGAGCGGGAGGAAAGTGATGTTCGCGGCTCATATGGATGAAGTGGCCATGATGGTGAGGCATATAGATGAGAGGGGCTTCCTCAGAGTAGTAGCCCTTGGAGGCCTCAGCCCATCGCAATTAGTCGCTCAGAGGGTAGTTGTTCACGGGAAAGTGAAGCTCAGGGGAATAGTGGGCACTCTTCCAGCTCACATGGGTGAGGAGAAGATCCCTAAGATGGATGAGCTTTACGTGGATGTGGGTGCTTCCAGCGGAGAGGAGGCTAGGAGCCTCGGGATAAGGCCGGGCACTCTGATAACCTTCGATTCTCCGTTCATATATCAACCCGAGACAGGATCTGTAATTGGGAAGGCATTGGACGATAGATTAGGATGCTTCCTGCTCGCTGAGGCATTGAAGAGCGTGGAACCTGGTGAAAAAATATATGCTGTTTTCACTTGCGAGGAGGAGAGGGGGCTCAGGGGCGCCCAAGTAGCGGCCAATAGAGTGAGGCCAGACCTTGCATTCGTCTTGGAGGGTACTATAGCATCGGATGTACCCGAGGTCCAGGAGTACAACTATATAACTCAACTGGGGAAGGGGCCGGCGATAAGGGTGATGGATAGGGGATTGATAGTCAAGGGATGGCTACTAGAATCGATTATAGCTAGAGCTGAAGGATTAGGGATCCCCTACCAGCTCCAGCTATCCCCGGTGAGCAGCACGGATGCCGCGACTATAAGCTTGAGCGGTGATGGGGTAGCTGTAGGAGTGATCTCAGTCCCGGCCAGGTATATACACTCGCCTCAAGCCCTAGCTAAAGTCAGCGATATAGAGAACTCTCTGAAGCTAGTCAAGAGCCTCATGGAGGATCCCCCGAGGAAGCGAATACAGTAAAATTTTTCAATTATCCCCTCGCAATTTTAGATGCATCCCTTCATGACTTACGATAGCGTCATCACCTCTGAACATTATCTAGCATCTACTGTAGCGGCTGAAGTCCTGAGAGATGGGGGAAATGCCGTAGATGCATCTGTAGTAGCCTCCGTTGTCGGATAGTTATCACTTAATAACTATCCGTTCCACATCGATAGATAGTTATCACTATAATTATCAGATAACGCTTAACTGCAGGGCATCGAGCTTCTCATTGAAAGAAGATCATGTGAACAGGCTCGAACCTGGAAAGAGGACTTTACACACGCTATCCTCCCTTATCTTTGAGTTAGATGATGATTGGTATGTCATAGGAACTTCTGGTGGTCATTACAGGCCTCAGATACACTGGTGGCTATCTACGAACATATTCAAATTCGGCATGGACCTGAGGGAAGCCTTAGACTTTCCTAGGGCTTATTTCGATCTCTCAAAGGGGATTCTAGTCGCTGAGGAGGGGCTCGAGATTGGGAGCGGTGTGAAGGTGGATGTGAGGAGGTATCCATCGAGGCTCGGCGTGGCCGCTCTCACTTGATGGATTGAGGATAGGCTGCGCTGATTTGAGAGGAGACGGCAGTTGCTCGGGCATCTAGACTGAGAGTATTGCTGAAAGCATTACTGTCGTGATAGTGTCAGTCATAGTGGTCTCCAGGGGTATTATGAAGTTATCCGGATTAAGCCCCTTCCTGAAAGCTACTATCGCCAGGGAGAAGGTGAATAAGGATATTAGGGGGAAGAGGATCGAGTAGACTAGCAGGGGTATAGCGAATGACCTCATGCTCCCTCCCACTGAGAAGCCTATGATAGCGTATAGGAAGTAGTATATGAGACCAGCGATCCATATCTGAGCTAACTCATTAATTCTAGATGCTATCTTGCTGAGGGAAGGTTCCATCAAACCGGTGAATAACTTAGTAGTTGAGGTAGATCCGAATATAGCGCCGCAATCACCCAAGGTATCTATTATCGCCGGATATATCGTTAGGATCCCGGGAGTTTCCTCTATCCTCTTCCTAGCCGAGGAGAGTGAGAACCCCGAGATGCTGGATATTAGAGTCACAGAGGCCACTGTAGGGAAAGACTCCCTGATGGTCCTCCTGAACTCCTCCTCCCTAGAGAAGATCGCTATCACTAAGAGAGTGAATATAACGGTGGCTGATGCTATTATATGATTGATGATCGAGGGGCCGAAAGCTATTGTGAGGGCTATGATGTAGGAGATAGTCGCCCATATATCAGCTACCGTGGATGATATCGGATAAACCACGGCATCGGGATCCAGACCCCTCTTGAAGGATTCATGGCCAGCTAATGATGTGGCAGGCACTATCAAAATAATAGCTATGGTCTGCGAGGATATCGCTGTGGATAAGATGATTGGAAGCTCCTCTAAAGTAGCTCCGGAGAATATGAAGGCGAGTGATCCCATGAGGAGGCTCATTAATAGGGAGAGCGTCACCATCGATGCCAATATCGAGTAATAATATTTAGTGTTCCCCCTGAAAGTGAGCTTCACGGTCCCCAGGTGGAGGCCAGTGCTTATCCTGGCCGCCTCTATCCCGTTCAAAGCCCCTCTGCCAGTGAGGACTATCGGATAGAGGGCTATGCTCCAACCGGTCCTCAGAGCGAGCCCGGAAAAACTCTCCAGGAGGCCTCCGGCTATGAGTCCGCCCATATCGAAGCTCAGTGAGAACATGGAGTCCCTGAGTATCTGGAACTTTCTCTCCCGATCTTTGAGCATCGGAGTCATCACCTTCCATCTTCGACCCTCCTCAACTCCCGGGGTTACTCCGCTGGGGGTTATAACACTTTCCCCCTCATTCTTCTAAGTAAACCCCTCTTAAGTGCTGGGGCATGAGTCATTATATTTTATTGACCCCCAATTAGCCGATGCAGGAGGACATGTTGAGGAGATTGGATTCCTCTCTCATGACGAACTTATTTAAGACGCATAGGATCGTGGTAAAAAAGGCGAAAGGCATTTATGTGGAGGACGTTGATGGGAAAAGATATATGGATTTCATGACAGTGATAACCACAGCTTATCTAGGCCATAACCCGGATTACCTCGTTGAAGCGATAAAGGAAGCAGCTGAGAACCTCATAGCGGGGGGCTCCTACGTCTACTACTCCGAGTACTTACTTAGGGCATCCGAGAAGCTCCTCTCCCTCTTCCCGAGGGAGCTAAATAGAGTGGCATTCAAGCCCGGAGGAGGTGAAGCAGTAGAGCTTGCTTTGAAGCTCGCTAAGAAGTTCACGAAGAGGCAGGAAGTTTTATTGACAATGGGATCCTACCACGGGAGGACCTCGGGGACTCTAACATTCCATGGATCTAGGAAGAAGGAGTTCGCCCCATTAATCCCTGGAATGAGCTATGTACCGTATCCTTACTGCTATAGATGTCCAGTGAAGGCAGATAGTTGCGAGAGCTGCTCTGATTCCATCTTACAATTGATAGATTACTATCTGAAGTTCTCAGGGAATAGGGATTATGCAGCTCTCATAATAGAGCCAATACAGGGAGTTGGTGGGATAATCTACCCTGAGGATGGCTTCTTTCCTAAACTGGCCTCTATACTGAGGGAGAACAACTCCCTCCTGATATTCGATGAGATACAGACCGGGATGGGGAGGACCGGAACTACTTGGAGGTTCGAGGCCCTTAACGTAGTCCCAGATATAGTCGTAGTGGCGAAGGGGATGACTGGGGGCCTGCCTTTAGCTGCTGTGGTGACGAGAGAGGAGATAGCAGCTTCTATGGAGCCCGGGGATGAGCACTCTACTTATGCAGCTCCACCATTAGTTATGGCTGCGGCAGATGCTACTCTATCATATTTCATCGAGAATAAGGAAGCTATACTCAGGAACGTGAGGGAAGTCGGTGACTACGCTCTTAAGCTCCTCAATGAGCTGAAAGAGAGGAGGAAATTTGTTGGGGATGTTAGGGGGAAGGGACTCATGCTGGGAATAGAATTGGTCAAGGATAAGGAGAGCAAAAAGCCAGCTAGGGAGGAGACAGCTCAGCTCTGCTTCGATAAAGCTCTGAAGAGGGGATTATTACTCGCGACTAGCGGTTGGTATGGGAACGTCGTGAGGTTCGCGCCCCCTCTCACCGTGAGCAAGGAGGAGGTCGAGAGGGCCGTCCAGATAATAGATGAGAGCTTGGGGGAGATAGAGGGTTGATAAGTCATAATGACATGAAATAGTACTACAGATCAAAAAATTGACATTAATGATAGGAGCTTAAAGTGAGCATTCCTAAAAGGAAGATTCCAGAGGAGTCAGGATTCGGGGAATACATTTAATTAACTCGAGGATAGCGTAATGGGGTGATCGGTACGGAGCCAGTTATAATAGTGCACGGTGGCGCTTGGGCCATACCGGATGAGGAAGTAGAGGCTCATCTTACCGGCGTGAGGAAGGCTGCTGAACTCGGCTGGAAGGTCCTAATGGAGACGGATAACTCATTAGATGCTGTAGAGAGGGCAGTCATTTTGATGGAGGACGACCCGACTTTCGATGCCGGTGTAGGCTCATTCCTCAACAGGGACGGTTACGTTGAATTAGATGCTTCCATAATGGATGGGGAGCTAAATGCTGGCGCCGTCGCCTCAGTTAACAGGGTAAAGAATCCCGTGAGGTTAGCTAGGATGATAATGGAGAGGACTGAGCACTTATTATTTGTGGGCGAGGGAGCCCATAGGCTAGCGGAGAGCTTCGGTATGAGCTTAATAGATCCGAGGGAACTCATAGTCGAGAGGGAGAGGAGGAGGTGGGAGGAGTTCAGAGCGAAAGGGATGTCATCGAGGAAGGCATTCGAGAAGGACTCAACAGTCGGCGCTGTTGCTATAGACTCTAAGGGGAGGCTAGCTGCAGCTCTCTCAACTGGCGGTTCCCCATTCAGGATGGCCGGGAGAGTGGGTGATGTCCCCGTCATAGGTGCGGGCCTATATGCAGATAATAGGAAAGGGGCCGCCGCATGTTCGGGGCACGGGGAGAGCATAATTAAAGTTGTGCTGGCGAAATCAGCTGTAGATATGCTCGCACTCGGTTTGAGCGCTATGGAAGCTGCGAGGGCTGCTATCGACTTGCTCGGTAGAGTCGGGGGTAGGGGAGGCATAATAATGATAGATAGGGACGGGGACCTCGGGTACTATTATAACACGCCGAGGATGGCTATAGCTTACGCGAAGAATGGGGTAGTGGAGGCCCTCATATGATCTCGCTGATGGATCAGAGGATTCTAGCTCCGGTATCCTCTGGGAAGCGATATCCAGCTATACTAAAATCCTTTTTAGAGGTCAATTCCCTCAGGAATTCAATGAATGCTTCCTTTTCCAATATCTCCTCCTTAACAGCGAAATCGTACTTCTCCCATCCTATCGCTGAGAATCTCAGGCCGAAGGATTCTGCAACGGGCCTTATCGTCATAGTGACGTCGGCCCTCCCCCTGACAACAGCCTCGCAAGCTGATGAGTGCGTGAAGTACTCACTCCTATAGCCCCTCACTGACGCACATCCGCCTAACTCACTCAAGATCCTATCTATCAATATCCTCGTCCCCGATCCCTTATTCCTGTTAGCTAGCCTCAATTTTCCTGAGATCAGTTCATCTATCGAGAAACGATCCCTATAAGCCCATCCTATCTCCCTCTCATATCCCCTGAAGAGGGCCACTCCCCTGGGGAAGAGCTCCCTCACGAACGGGACGTTGTAATCCATGCTCCTCGAATCTAGGAGGTGGATGCCCGCGATATCAGCTTCCCCTAAAGAGAGTGAGAGGAGGCCCCCGCAAGAGCCTATCCAGTGAGCCTCCACGCTGATCCCCTTCCCCCTGAGGCCTCCCAGTATCCCCTCCAGGAGGAGGTCGTGGCTCCCCATCACTACCAGATCACTTCTCTCAACTCCCCCAAATCTGAAGGGCTTTTTGATGCCGAATCTCTCCTCTATCTCCTCGAAGAAGTTCAGTAATTTGATGCCGATCTCATTGAGCTCGGCCCCTCCCCCTCCAGCCCCTCCCCTCCTCTGCCTGATGACCTTGCCCCCTATCCTCCTCTCTAGGGACGTTATCATCCTCCAGGCCTTCGCATAGGGGATCCCGAGGAGCTTGGCTGACGCTAATATTGAACCGCTCGATGATATCGCTCTCAACAGATCTGCTGTCAATCCGTCCATTATTACAGAATTACCCCTCATCAACTTTATCTCAAGCTTGACCTCTAAGTCATCTATGCTCACATGCCTTGAGGCAGTTACCACCTATTAAGCTTCTCAAAGCTGTCTGAGCGGCTGAAAAGATAGGGCATGAATTTTTATAGAGTCCGTTATTCATTAATGAATAATGGGAGTCGCATGAGTCGCGGTAAGTACTACCTCCTGATCCTACTATTCATCTCGATCACTCTCCTGATAGCATACAAGACTCTAACATCCGTTCCCGAGTCTTCAGTTCCCTCAGGCAAAACACCAGAGAAGCTGAAGATATTCCTCGCAGGCTCTCTCCAGATCCCCGTTGAGAGGATAACTGAGCTCTACAGGAGAATCGACCCGAATTTGGATTTTCAACTGGAGGCTAGCGGGAGCGTAGAGGCAATAAAGAAGGTTACGGAGCTCGGGAAATATGCGGATTTGATTTTAGTAGCTGATTACAGCTTGATCCCAAAGCTAATGGCGGATCAGGCTGATTGGTACGTGGTCTTCGCGACCAACAGGCTCGTAATAGCTTACACAGAATCGAGTAAATATGCTGGTGAGATAAATGAGAACAACTGGTATCGGATACTGATGAGGGATGGAGTCAAGTTCGGTTTCTCTGATCCCAATAGGGATCCCTGCGGATACAGGAGCTTGATCTCCCTTCTCCTGGCATCGAATCTGAGTGAATCGCCTCTAGCCTCAGAGCTTCTGAGGGGGACGAACATAAGGGTCATCGGGATGGAAGCTTGGGTCCCCGATCCAGTTCGGGGATCTGAGAAGGTAGTGATCAGGCCTAAGAGTGTTGAACTATTGGCATTACTGGAATCCGGTGTCCTGGACTACGCTTTCGAGTACGAGAGCGTAGCTATCCAGCACAACTTGAGTTACGTGAGGCTGCCTGATGAGATAGATCTCGGAAATCCGGAGCTCAAGGATTTCTACTCTCATGCCAAAGTCCATCTGGGCTCCGGTGAGGTCATAGAGGGTGATGCTATAGCTTACGGGCTCACTATACCTAAGGCAGCGAGGAATGATGAGGCCTTGAAGTTCACGAAGTTCCTCCTCACAGAGGGGCTCAATACCTTCGAGGAGCTCGGTCAGAGGGTCATGAGGCCGCCTCTAGCTTACGGTAAAGTCCCTGAGGAGCTGAAGGGCATAGTTAAGGAGGTTGGAGGATGAGGCTCAACCTTTTAAAAGCTTTCAGCATATTTGGAGCATTTCTGATCCTCTTTTTACTCATACCGATTATTTCCTTCATTATTTGGACAGATCCTAAAGATGTTGCGAGGTACGGGCTAGATGATACGGCACTGGAAGCTCTGATGATAGGGGTGTCGGCCTCCCTCCTCTCCACCTCACTCCTCCTCATCTCCGGCATCCCTCTATCTTACTTCCTCTCCAGGAGGGAATTCCGCGGGAAGGGATTGCTAAAAGCCATCATAGATCTGCCGCTAGTTATCCCGCATGGAGTTGCAGGTATAATGCTCCTGATGGCGTATAACTCGAGAGCCCCCGTGGGGCTCCTCCTCTCTAAAGCCGGCATAACGATCGAGGACAGCTTCTACGGTATAGTGGCTACTATGGCCTTCGTATCCGCTCCCATCATGATAGGCAGCTTGATAGAGGGCTTCAACTCCATAGATTTGAATCTGGAATATGTCGCTAGGAGCTTGGGGGCTTCTGAGTGGAGGACCTTCATTGAGGTGACCCTCCCCCTCTCCCTCCGCTTCATAATCACTGGCTCCCTGCTCTCCTGGGGGAGGGGGATCAGTGAGGTCGGAGCCATACTAATAGTGGCTTATTACCCTAGATCGATAAACGTACTCATAATGGACAGGTTCTGGACGCATGGTCTGAGAGCTGCTAGCGCTACAGCCCTTCCCCTCTTCCTGATGAGCGTCGCAATATTCATTATAGTGAGATACCCGTGGAGGGGGAGGAGATGATAGAGGTTCGAAAGCTAAGCGTCAATCTGGGAGATTTCTCTCTCGAGGATATTGATCTGAGCGTGGGAGATGGCGAGTACTTAGTGATAATGGGGCCCACGGGCGCGGGGAAGACCCTCCTCCTTCAGACGATATTGGGATTCATAGAGCCTGAAGAGGGGAAAATAATAGTTGATGGGAGGGATGTGACGAAGCTCCCGCCTGAGATGAGGAATTTAAGTTACGTACCTCAGGAATATGCCCTATTCCCCCACATGAGCGTTTTCGATAACATAGCATTCGGTCTCAAGGTGAGGGGGAAGAGCTCATCGGAAGTGAGGGAGAGGGTCGGGGAGATATCTGAGATACTGAGGATATCGCACCTCCTCGAGAGGAAGCCAATCACTCTGAGTGGGGGGGAGAGGCAGAGGGTAGCTCTAGCCAGAGCTCTAGTAATAGAACCAAAAGCGGTTCTGATGGACGAGCCCCTCTCAGCAATCCACAGGAGCTTGAGGGAGGAGCTTCAAGCATTCCTCAAGGAGATACATTCTAAGCTAGGTTTCACAGCTATTCACGTGACCCACGATCATCTGGAAGCTAGCTATCTGGGGGATAGGATAGCGCTTATCGTGGGGGGCAGGATCATCAAGGTCGGGAGTTTGGAGGAGCTCAGGGAGGATCCGGGGGCATCCGAATTCATGGGGCCGGAGAACATACTGAGGGGGAGGGCTGAGAGGAGGGAGAATTTTACAGTTATAAGGGTGAATGGTATCGATCTGATCTCAGCTTACGAGTCGGAGGGAGATGTTCTAGTGATCGTGAGGCCCGAGGATATATTCATACACCCCTTGGGCGAGCTCCCGAAGACGAGCGCGAGGAACTTACTCGAGGCAGAAGTGATAGCTGTGAAATATAGGCCTCCCGTGTACGAAGTCTCCCTGGAAGCCTCCGGAGTCAAGCTCAGGTCCTTCCTGACGAAGCAAGCGTTGGAGGAGCTTGACGTGAGAGAGGGGAGGAGGGTTTTGATATCTATGAAGGCATCTGCTCTAAAAATTTTACCATATATGGGAAGATTTTGAATCATCTCCTCACCGCTATGACCTTACCCGGGAACTTCTCCATCAGGAGCCTGGCCAATCCCGGTTCCTCGAGCTTCCTGGTGCCCCTGCCTATTATCACGAGGATGAAATCATAAATATCAGCTTCAGCGAAGGAAATCGCGACTTCCCTCGGCTCACCGAACTCGATCCTATAGGTCACCTCGAGGCCCATCCCCCTGAGCTTGGATGCTATCCTGTTCAGTATCCTCTGAGCGTTCATCCTCTCCTCCTCTATCTCCTCCGAGCTCAGCCCCTCTGGATCTATTATCGATGTGAGATGGACTTTATATCTACCCTTAAGAGCGTGCGTTATATCCTCAGCGACATCTTCATCCTCATAAGGCCTTATGAATGCTATAACGCTCCTCCTATACTCAGCAGGTCTCATCTCATCAGCTGACACCCTCCCCAGGACAGGTAAGCCCGCTGACTTCCTGTAGCTAACGTAAGTTAGGATGCCTATGAGGAGCCAGAGGAGAGCTAGGGATCTACCGATCTTATGCAGTAAGATCACTATGCTGAGGAGGGAACCGACTGAAAGGAGACCTATCGTCGCCACTAAATTAATCTCCCTCCCCCCTATCTTAAGGTCCCCAGGAGCCCTCCAAGGCCTGTAAGCATCTCTATCTATCTTCCTCAATCTAGGAAGGGAGAGGTGGACTAAGAGATATGAGAGGAGACCAGCTACGGCATAGACATCTGCTATCCTCTCCAGCTCCCCAAGGAAGCTCATTAAAATTGCTACGATCCCCGAGAAGATTATAGCCCTTACAGGGGTTCTGAACCTCTTGTTAACTGTTGAAAGATTCCCCGGCATGAGCCTGAATTTTCCCATGGAGTAAATTACTCTAGATACCCCTATCACACCTGTATTTGAGGAAGCGAGCGTTATCACGAAGCCAGTGAATGCCACGAGGATAGAGGCGTAGCTACCTATTATAGGGACGGATCTCATTATGATTGCCATGGACATCTCCCTATGTACTGCGGGCGCCTCCCAGCCAGCTGTCCCTAGGGCTGCTATAGAGATCCCTATCGCGAATATGAGGACTGAAACTGCTGATAGCTTCGTAGCTATGGGAATCCACTTATATGGCCTCTTTATCTCCTCCGATGCTTGAGCTATCGACTCTATCCCCACGAATGAGCTCATAGCGAGAGTAGTCCCATATAGGAAGTTTTGGAAATTCAAATCGAGCCCAGGTATATATGAGACGTCCTCATGGACGCCCGGAGCTCCGAACTCGCCTAAGTTACTTAAAAGCTTCGATGGATCTTGCAATATTAGGAAGAGGCCGGCTCCGAGTATGAAGGACTCGACAATGAGGTCTATAGCCACTAGGACCTCCGTGAAGACCGCGGACTCCCTTATGCCTATTATGTTGATGAGGATCAGGAAGCCTATCAGGATTATGGTCATTAAGATCAGCCCGTTTAAGTAGAGGGGACCCACCTCAATGGAGATCTTCCTTATGAAGGGGAAGAGGAAGGATAGATAGCCTGAAGATGAGAGGGCGAAGAGCGTTATATCAACGATATAGCTCAGTATGAGGAACCATCCAGCTAGGAAGCCCATATGATCCCCTAATCCTCTAGCGGCGAATATCTGGGCCCCCCCGGCTAGAGGGTACGTGGAGCTGAGCTCGGCATATGCGAAGCAGACCGTTATGTAAGCTATAGCTGCTATGAGGAATGAGAGAGGAGCTGCCCCCGCCGAGAACAGGAATACTATGCCCATAGCCATGTATATATCGGCACCTACATCAGCGTAACCCATGGAGAAAGCGCCGAAGAGCCCAACTTCCCTCTTGAGTGAGACCTCATCCCGTTTAAATGATCCCTTTCCCACCCCACCCACCCTTTTCACCCACCGCAGCTAAATTCAACTTATTAACTTTCCCACCCCAATGCTCCTCCGGGGGAGCTCAGCTGAAATTGATGTTTTAATTTTATCTAAGTAAAGAGAGAAGGATAGAAAAAATCAATAATGTAGTGATTTTGCGATTAAAAGATTTCCATTTCTACTGCCTCATTTTTTTGAAATTTCATAGAATTGCAAAAAATCCTTTTATTCTAGAAGTTCGAGTGAACAGAGGGTCAGTATGGGTGTGAAGGACAAGATACTGGAGGAGTTGAAGTCCGGCCCTAAGTCCGTAGAGGAGTTAGTTAAGGCTACGGGAGCTAAGGCGGGCGTAGTGAAGGGTCAATTGACGAGATTGGAGAAAGCGGGGAAAGTAGAGAAGACAGGGGATGGGAAGTACAAACTGAAATGAACATACTTTTTCTTTTTTATTCTTTAAAGACTATTCTGTTACTTCAATAGGTAAAGCCTTTGTTCAAGTTTCACGAGATCAGATCCCGACTTATCACGATTATCGGAGTCCTATACTTCTCCGAGAGTTTCTCTATCGAGATCCTAGCTATAATCTTCCTGAGAGTCCCCCCGAATGTCCCCCTGACTAAGAGGAGCATATCATGGCCTTGTAAGCATTCCTCTATGCCCGTCAAGATACTCCTGGATAGAGCGACTTTGACAGTAGCTCTAATCCCCCCTCCCTCCAGTCGTTCAGCCAACTTCCTCAACTTACCTTCCCACTCAGCTAGCTCCCCTAAGAAGGTCTCCTCATCTAGAGGGACTGTCATAGGGACTCTGACTACATGCAGTAATGTTATCTCTGCATTAGGTATACCTATAGTCCCGGATATGAGAGCTCTGAGCTTATCCGGGGAGAAATCCTCTATTACTGGGAAGAGTATCCTCCTGGGGTTCCCGCTCACTCCTCTAAGATCCTCCCTCCTCTCTTATGGGCGTGGAGAACTACGAAGCTATTAGTCCCCCTGACCCCCTTCAGGTCCATCAGCTTCCTGAGCACCTTGCTCCTGAACTCCTCGATGGAATCGACCTCTATCACAGCTACTATATCGTAATCTCCCGTCACCTCGTAGAGGTCCACGACCTCATCGAGCTCCATCAACCTCTCGACTACATCATCGAGCTCGCCTAAGTGCGTGTATATGTTCAGGATCACTAGCATGATTATCCACCGCTGAGCCCCCGATAATATTAAAAAGGTGTCGCATCACTTTATCGCCCTCACTATCGGCAGTATCAGGGCTATCGAGATAGATATATATGAGGGGAGCCACGAGCTCGCTCCTGACATCGAGAGTATGGGGAGGAAGCCGCTCACGTATGGTATATAGGATGTGGACCCTACCTCCGGGGGCTCCTCCCCAGCCAAATTATAGAGGATCAGTGAGATAGATGAGACCAGGAACCAGCCTAAGTAATTGGTCAGCGGTACTCCGAACCACTCTCCCCCTGCCTCCCACACCCAGAAGCCTCTCTCAACCATCACTGGATCTAAAGCCATATCCAGGAGGACCATCAGCGAGGAAGCAGTTATCATGCTCATCCTCCTCGAGATAGAGAGGGAAGCTAAGTAGCAAGTGTAGACGTAAACGCCCCAGGCTATTATGACCGGTATGGGGACCCCTTGGAGAGTGAAGCCCTCGAAGGCCAAATAGCGATAACTCCCGAAGGGAAAGGAATATCTCAAGCTTATGAACTCGGAGATAAATCCTAGGAAGGATCCGAGTATCGGGAGGAGGATTATCCTCCTCACTCTAGTGCTCATGAGCAATATGGATAGGGAAAATAGTATTAACATCGAGAGGTCAGCGATTCCTCTCGCTCCGATTCTCCCTAGGATCGCGTTGAATATATAACTGAGCGAGAGGAGGAGGATTGAGGCCTCAGCGACCCTCCCCATAAGGGTGGTTAGCTATCTATTCATCTTAATCTTTCGGGAACTAGAACGGGATAATTAGCTCATTTTTATGACTAAATCCATCATCTTCATTAATTTCTCAACTAAAAATCTCTCCCTCTCATTCAATCCGCTCCCCTTATCATCGAAATCCTTCCCGTAATAAGCGTTACCTATGAAGGTCTTGGATGAATCTATGCACTTCAGCAGGATTTCTGGATCCCCGGAGTGCAGATAGATCGTCAGATCATTTATCACGAGAGCATCCGTCGGTTTCGAAAGAAAAGAAATTAAAATAGGTCTTATCTTCTCCTCATTATCCCTAGCCAACCTTAGGACTTCCTCAGCATCCCTCCCCTCGATCCTGGGAGCGTGCAAGCCCTCGGGCCTCACGCAACCTATGTTAATATAACTCGAGAGGGGGAGGCCAACTCCTCCCCTCCCGGGGGCGAAATCCATGAGGGTAAGGCTCCCCATGCGGTCCATGAGCCCCCTCAATATCTCAGCAGTTAGCCTCGTCTTCCCGCTCCCAACCCCGCCTATTATCAGGGTCTTCTTCCCTATGAGGAGCTCATATCTCCTCAATCCCAATCCTCCTCAACCCCTCCAGGATCAAGTAGCCAGCTATACTGCCGGGGACTGAGCTCATAGCCCACGTCACCCATGTAGCCGTGAGTAGTATGGATCTACCGACCATCGGAGCCACTATTAGGGTGGCGATAGTCCCCCCTATGAAGACAGTTCCGAGGGGCTCCGATAGAGCTGCTAGCTCCTTCCTCACCCTCAGCCTCCTGAATAACCAGGAGAAGAAGCCGACCACTAGAGCTCCCGGGATGCCACCGGGATAGGCGAAGATAGTTCCCGTGCCAATCGCTATCCTCATCGTCCCGACTATCATGGATATGAGGGCAGCCCACCAAGGTCCTAAGAGGACTCCGGAGATAGCGTTTATCATGTGCTGCCCCGGGTACACCTTGAAGGCGAGTATTGGGAAGGAGAGCAGAGGTGATATCACGACGCCCAAGGCCGATAAAACCCCAGCTGTAACTAACTTCCTCATCATGCTATCGACCTCACCACCTCAGCTAAGGAGACGGCATCCCTCCCCAGGAGCACTATCATCGGCTCCTTCCCCCAGTCCCCCCTGTGGAATATCGCATCAGGTACTCTGCCAGCTCTCTCGACGGCTACCCTGACCCCCCAGGGTATCGTGGCCCCCTCCCTAGCTTTGACCTCCCCGGGCTCCTCCCTCCTATCGTACCAAGAGACCTTCAGCCCCATGCTCGAGAGCCTCTCCAAGTTCTCATCGCTGTAAGCTATGTTTATAGCGGCCCTTATCTCCCTATCGTAGAGCCTAGATGTGAGGATGTACCTAGCTAAGTGATCGCTCGCACCGAACTCAGGGTAAGAGGTAGCTTTAAGCTTCCTACCCACTAAATGGATCCTCCCCGGGACCGCGGCAACGTCATAAGAGTCCCTAGCGTATGGGAGGCTCATAGCGACATTGATCCCCACTTCCGGAGCTATCTTCCTCGCATCCTCTATCCCCTCGAGTATCCTGACTGCTTCAACTACTCTCATCAAAGTAGAGTACCTCTCCGATTCATTGTATAAGGAGGCCATCGGGTTCAGTGGCCCGTGCCCCTTCCCAACGGGTATCCCGTACATTATAGCGTGAGTGACTAGGTCCTTAGCGACCCTGAATGCTTCCCTGAGGTCCTTCCCTTTAGCTAGTTCCGCAGTTATCGCTGCTGAGAAGGAGCATCCAGTACCGTGAGTGTTCCTGCTCTCCAATCTGGGTGCCCTCAGCTCGATGAAATCCCCCTGGTAGAAGAGGATATCGATGCTCTCGCTCCCCTCCGTATGGCCCCCCTTCACTATCACCCCCTCCGGTCCCATATCAGCTATGAGCCTAGCAGCTCTCCTAGCGTCCTCAACGCTCTTTACCTTCACGCCGGCCAGGACTTCAGCTTCCCTAGCGTTAGGCGTGACTACTTTAGCTACGGGGAGCAGACTCCTTATCAGAGAGCCTACAGCATCCTCCTTAAGTAGAGGAGCCCCGCTCTTCGCTATCATTACTGGATCCACAACCAATGGTATTTTGTATCTACTTATCTCCTCTGAGACAGCTTCTATTATCTCAGAGGTATGCAGCATACCTGTCTTAGCTGCATCGACCCCTATATCGCTAACTACAGCCTCTATCTGAGCCTTAATCACATCTACGCTCACATCCTGGACGGCCCTGACCTCCTTAGTATTCTGAGCTGTTATAGATGTTATGGCAACAGTTCCATGAACTCCAAGAGCTGCGAAAGTCTTTAGATCAGCTTGTATGCCTGCCCCTCCGCCCGAATCGCTCCCAGCTATTGTGAGAGCTACGGGGACCCTCTTAAGATCTATCCAAACCAAGCTCCCACCTCCCAAAAGCGTATTGAGCTAGCAGGGATGAGAGGAAGGAAGGTACGCTGGCCCCGAGGTCCGGGAAATATACTGCTATGACGCTGTAGACGAGGAGCCCTATGAACCAGGATGCTATCGATCTCTTAACTAACTTCGGGGCCCCTTCGTAGAACTCCCCGAGCTCTATATTGCTCCTCCTCACTAGGAAGTATTCGGAGATGACGACGCCGAAGAGGGGGATGAATGAAGCGCCTATCATGAGGAGGAACCACTCGTAGTTAGATAGGGGCACGAAGAAGGCTATAACAGCTGATATCGATATAACGGGGATTATTATCTTCCACTGCCTGAGCTTCGGGAATATGTTCTGGAGGGAGACAGCTGAGGAGTATACATCAGCGTAAGCGTTATCAGTCTCATCGACTAATATCGCGATTAAGGCAACTCCTCCGAGGTATAAGCTTAGTATAGATGCTGCTATGAACTGCTGGCCTGATATAGCAGCTAAAATAGCTCCTAAGGAGTAGAACCATGTGTTAGCTACCGTATATCCTACGAGAGTTCCAAGGAAACTCGATCTCTCCCTCAAGCTGAACCTGTTGTAATCCGAGACCAAGGGCATCCAGGATATGGGCATCGCTATGACTAAATCTAATGCGAGCGTGAGAGGGAGTTCTCCGGTCCCCTGGGATCTCAACTCCGATGTGAGAGCCTGGTGAGTTATCCATATAGTGGAGAGGAGGACGAGCCAGACGGCGAACCTCTCGATCCACTTCCTCACGAAAGCTAGGGGCCCCCCTATCGCTAGGATCAGGACTATGAATGAGAAGATGACGAGCCAGAGGATCCTGAATGCCTCACCTCCGAGGATTAGGGATGCAGAATCGCTCATGACCTTCAGCTCGAAAGCAGTCCATCCGACTAACTGGATGAAGTTCAATATCGTCGCTAAATATGAGCCGTATGCACCGAAGATCGGCCTCAGGGAGACCATAGTGGGTACTCCGTACTTAGAGCCTATGCTCCCTGCAAGAGCTAGGAGGAGGCTCCCGAGTATCGAGCCGCTGAGGGATACGAGGAGCGCTTGCTCTATAGTCAGGGAAGGGATCATCAGAGCACCTGCTTGGAGGACTAAGAGACCCACTCCCAAGCTGAACCAGAGGAAGAAGAAATCTATGGCCCTGAGTATCCTAGCATCCTCACTTACGGGCTCAACTCCCCACTCAGGAGGAGCTCTCAGCAACTTCCCAGGCATATTCCCCTCCCGAAGACGCCGGAGGGAGGGGTGGGCCAGCATAAGGAGAGGGCGCTCTCCCTACGCCGGCATTACCCGGATCAGGTTCGAGGGGTCGGCAGCGCATCAGCTGCCCTCTCAGCCGGGTTTCTCCCAGCTCCCCCGGCGCCCTCTAACTCATCCGACTGGCACTCCTTAAAAGTTTTTCCTCTCGAGATGCGGGCTCACTGAGGGTCCCGTGAAGGGTCATCGAGCATGAATCTTCGCATTTTCTCCCCAAATGTTGTAAATAAATTCTGAAAAACTCGCGGAGAGAAGTGATTAACTTTTTATTATCCTTTTAGTCATCCCGATCATCTTTCCGTGAGGGAGGTAGGAGGTGAGCCTCAAGAGGATCGACATATCCGAAGGCTTCTGGAGGGGTCAAGGAACACGTTTTGGAGCTTCTAGCTGGCGATATATTGCAAGCGGGCGTAGCATTGATAAAACCAGGGGAGAGATATCCGCCTCAGGGCTATAGCTCTCACTCAGAGAGCGATGAGCTATCTTTCATGCTCTCAGGGAAGCTCAAGTTCTGCACGGATAAGGAGGAGATAGTGCTCGGACCGGGAGATCTCCTTCTCAATCCGAAGGGTACTCCGCATTATATAGAGAACGTGGGGGATGAGGAAGTCA
>JAJHQZ010000008.1 GCA_020833055.1 Candidatus Korarchaeum sp.
ATTCGGCAAACTTATCTCAAGTTCCTTACTCCTCTTACCAGATCGTACGCATAGATCCGCGGAGGCAACATAGCTCATGGCATCCTCGAACGGCAGCCAGCCTGTGAAAATGACCCTATCCTCTAACTCCAGATCTTTAACTAAAGCTCTCAACTTCGGGAGCTCCATACCGTCGCCAACTACGATGAACTCGAGGTCCAGACTCCCCTCAAGCTCCTTCACCGCTCTTATGGGTACATCAACCCCTTGATCATGAGCTAATCCTCCTACATAGACGAGCCTGAACCTCCCCCCTTTCTCATATTTCCTCTTTATCGCTTCCTCAACTCTCCGCATCTCATTAAGATCTACTACATTCTCGATACTCACAACTTTCTCACTTTTAGCCCCTCTACTGATTACATCTTCTCTGAAGGTCTCACTTATCGTAATAATGCCATCAGCCAACCTTATGACTAGTCTCTCCTCAATCCTGAGGAGGTAGTAGAGGGCTCTAGATAGAAATCTCGAGAGGATGGAATCTGGTCTCGCCGATAAAAGCATTAAATCCGGCCAGTCTTCATGGAGATCGATTAGAACAGGCACTCTCAAGATCTTTCCAGCGATTACTGAGGAAAATGCTGCCGGAAGGTCATGGACATGTATTAAACTATAATTAATCTTCCTCCTTCTCAAAGCTTCTAAGAGAGCTGAATGCCTGAAGATCGCGTAGTATAATATACCATATAGGGTCCCTCCCCTCCTCTCCAGGGGGAAGCTCACACGCTTTATGGTGAGATTATCTCTCTCCTCCCTCTCCGGCTCATCTTCTCCCCTCTTAACTATTAGATCCACATGGAACCCCCGCTCAATTAGAGTAGAGATCTCCTTCCTGACTCTAGGGTCGCGTGGGTAGTAATTATCGAAGAGGATCATCAGGATTCTGCCCTCTGTCTTCTTAGTCATCGGTCGCGAAGTAACAGCTTAATTTTAAAAGCCTTGAGTAATGCTTGTTCCCTGTTTCCATGACAATATCATAAGGATATTCCACCCTCAAAGACTATAGTATAGTGAAGCGAACTCTTTTATGGCAAAAGTAAAATTAGATATAGTAGGTAGAAAGACTTAAAATTATCTAGTTACATATACCTTGTGCTCTCTTCAAGCGAGCTCAGGGAAGTTCTCAGTGATCTAGCGGAATGCGGTATACTAAGCGAGTTAGGTGCCAGAAAGTTTTATATAGCACATCCTATAAATGTATATATCTTAGCTTCTTATTATGCCAAAAGTTTAGAAGATCCTCTCTTCATATTGGATGTAGGGTGCAATATTGGATATGGGAGCCGTGTAATGTCTCACTTATTATCAAAAAAAGGGAGGAAATTTAAGATTGTTGGAATAGATATTGATTAATAATATCCTGAGCCTTGCTAGAAAATTTTCACCACAAATCGAGTTTAAATTAATTGATATCCTAGATTCTGATAATATCATGCGAGAGTTCAACAGGGAATCTTTTAATATCATAATCGCTTCAGAGATAATAGAACATCTACCTAGGGAATATGTGAAGAAATTTTTCGAAAACATGGAGTACTTACTTAAAGAGGACGGAATCCTCATTATATCGACACCCGAGAAGTATACTTACGATCTCTTCGCCTACACTGAGGATCACATCAATGAAATGACTATCTCCGAGCTGAGGAGATTCATTGAAGATGAAACAAGATTCGCTATAGTGGACCATCTCGGCACTGCTTTCAATAAGATCGCTATAATCAAACTTCTTACGCAGGCAGGGATGTCTGCTCGATACAACGAAGAGAAGAGAAAGTTCAATTTGTTTACTCAGATCCTGAGAGGTGCTATTTTCAATATACTCTTTCCACTGCTGCCGAATAGTTTACTTTACTCATGAGATCTCTACCATTCGACGATATTACGAAGATGCTTATCTTAATGAAGAGGAGATACTTGCCGAGGAGGGTAGAGGAAGCACTAGCGAGGGGCGAGATCCCAACATTCCAGATAGTTGTTCTAAGAAGAAAATTAAAAATTTCCCGGAAGCCAGGTAAAAATTAAGCCAATAAAAGGTAGTTATTAGTAAACCTTCCTGATTATCCTCTCGGTGCCATCCATACTCCTGACGGAGTAAGATACTTCCACCCTCCCATCGTACCTCTTCCTTATCTCGAGGGAGAAGGGGCCCGATCTGAACTTAGCTGAGAAATCCTCGGATATAGAAGCTGCGAACAAAAGGCAATCCCAAATCTCCTTACTCAACTTGAGGGAGAGGGATGCAGCCTCCTGGATCTCGTCCCCCTCCTTCCCCTCCATAAATCATCCGTCACATCACCCGCTTAAAAACATTGTGATGGGCGTTTAGTTCCGCTTAAAATCGGGGCCTATAGGAGAGATAGGATAGCGATTCCTACTATAACGCAGTAATAGGAGAAGAGGTGAAGCTCGCCCCTCCTTATAACGGAGAGGAGGAACTTTATCGCGATCAAGCCAGTGATGAATGAGCTCAAGAGGCCCACCAAATTCTCAGGATTCAATATCTCCTGAACTGGAGATACTATCAGCTCTAAGATGAGGAATCCAGTTAATGCGGGTATTGAGAGGAGGAATGAGTACCTTACAGCTTCCTCCCTCTTCAAACCGCTCAGGAGGGCAGCTGATATAGTTGCTCCAGATCTAGATATCCCGGGGAATATAGCTATAGATTGAGCTAATCCAACTATGAGAGCCCTCCTGAGATCCAGGAGCCTCTCGCCTCCGGCCCATTTAGTGGAATAGAGTAAGGCAGCTGTGATCAGGAGACCTACCCCAACTATCTTCGAGCTCCCGAATATCTCATCGACGTATTTAGCTAAAGCCAAGCCCAGAACGGCTACAGGGACCGTGCCTATCAATATGTAGAGGGGGAGCTTCCTCTCAGGAGAGGAGAACGCTGAACCCTTGGGGAGCTCTGAGATGCCCTCCAAGAAGGATTTAATAACTTTAAATACGTCCCTCCCGAAGGCCACGATCACAGCCAGCAGAGTCCCAGCGTGCACTAAAGCTATGAATGCAGCTGAGCTCCTAGATAATAAGATAATCTGAAGTAAGACTAGATGGCCCGAGCTACTTATCGGAAGCCACTCAGTCAGTCCCTGGACTATCCCGAGGATGAGAGCTTGAGCTATTTCCATTGCCGCTTCGAGGACCTCGATCATTTAAATATTTACAACCGAAAGCCTCGCCCTTCAGGGCGGGGATGGATAGAAAAGCTTATAACGCAGACCTAGTAGGAGCATACAACGTACTCATAACCCCGAGTCCCGAGAGGGATAGGGGTAATGGGCCGGAGACCCGGCCCGGGATTAAACCCTCAGGAAGAGGGGATGTAATCCCAAACCCCCTCGCTCTAGGGGAACCATCGCACTTCAGGGCGGGGAGGAGGTCAGCGAGCATTAGCTGGGGGTACTTATGGAAGTGAGGGAAGGGGACCTGACAGCTGAGGTGAGCCTCAGGGATGATGGGAAGGGATTATCGCTAGATTTAGAGCTCAGGAGGAATGGGAGGCTCGGACTTAAGCTACATGAGAAGCTATCTAATATTAAGGAAGTATTTGAGCTCCTGGAGAGGCCTACTTGGCTCGGTAAGGAATCCGATAGTTTAGTGAGGAGGGCCCTGCTCCTCATAAGTGAGAGTAGCGTTGGGGAGTGAGGCTTGTGAGCTGCCCCGCTCTAAAGAGCGAGGCTTCCGGCGTTAAGAGAGGCTTCACGCCTTTCCCCTCATCTGCCGGTTCGGGAACTCAGAACTCCCCCACCCCATGCCTCCCATTAAGGCATCTACATCCTCCTGCGAGGGAACATCCCGAAGGACATTTAAGCTTTTTATATTTAAATTTTCCTCAAAATCCCCGCCTTTGAAGGCGAGGTTCTCGATTTCTTTATAAGCTGGCCTCACCTCCAGCGTTATGAGGAGGCTCAAGGTAATCTGCAGGATCGATATGGTGTGCAGAGGAGCGGAGAGAGTTGATGAGTACAGAGCTGAGGGCTACTTACTCTCGGATCCTCCTGAAGTGATAGCTGTCATAGTTGAGAGGGATAATGAGAGGGGGACGACCCCTTACATATGGCTGGGCACTTTCAAGAGCTCGGATGAAGCTATGAATTCCCTCAAGGATATGCTTTACAACATAGGGAGGAGGGAGGACAGGGGATTCGGGTGCCATGAGGCGGTAAAGGGATGAGGCATAGCCTCAATATTGGAAGCTCACTCGCTTCCTTGCATTGAAGGCGTATCTGTTTTGGGAGCATCGTAAGGGAACGCTCGAGCCGGCTATAGTAGTGAGGGGGATCAGCCGAGCCGGGATGTAGCTATCCGGATGGAGTGCTATCATATCCTTCGAGATTATAAGTGAGCTGAGGGAGTAAAGACAGTAAGGAGATCCAAATAAATCGAAATCCGGCGAATTTTATCGCATCACACCTTAGAGGTCTCGTAGTTGAGATGATCTCTCACTACAGAGAGCTTGGAGATCTAATTAACCTGTCCAGACTTTAGCTCTCCTCAGTACTTCTATGAACTCATCGAGCGGGGCGTCAGCGACATGTTGAGCCTCTCTCAAGTCCCCCCTCTCTATGTAAACCTCTATCGCTTCCCTGAGCTCGGGAGATAATTTCCTTATGAAATCCCAATCAGCCCTCCTCTTCCTCAGTTCCCTGAGTTCCTCATCTATTAACTCCCACTCCTCGATGAGGTCACTCGATTCCGAATTCTCTGGCAACAGCTCTCACCTCCGAGGGGGAGAAGGAGTGATTCGAGTCCCTCTCATACTCCTCGATTAGTTCGAGGAAGCTAGTCTCTGGAGTTAACCCCCTCGCACATATGTAAGCCAGTAATCTGAGGGAATTCAGGACGATAGCTGGTGAGAACTTCTCTCTCATCAACCAATATGCTCTAATTATCCCTCTATTCTCAGTGAGCAGGGCTGAACCTAAGCGTCTAGCTAGGATAGAGCATAAAGCCTCCGGAGGATCTATCCTCGGGATCCTCGGGTCCCTCCTAGCATCTAATATCAAGCTCACTGCCTCTTCCTCAAGCTCCCTGGAATGAGGGTAGACAGTGAGCCAACCGTCTAAGATGAGCTCCCTCAGAGCTCTCAATGGCTTCTCTGTGATCACTTCCCTGAGAGTTATCTCGGGCATAAAGCCCGCGCTGAATATCTCCTTGATTAGATGCCTCCTTCTCCAGCGGGACCAATCTATTATGAAGCAGGCATCGAGCACGCAAGTAGATGGTAAACTCAATGGAGGATCCCAGCCCTTATCCTGATCTCATTGAACTCATCGGCAGTCATCCCAGCTATCTTAGCTGATATCCAGAGATCCCCAGTCTCTATGTAAACCTCTATCGCTTCCCTGAGCTTAGGAGGTAAGCCCCTTATGTAATCCCAATCGGCTTCTCTCCTCCTCAGTTCCCTGAGCTCCCCATCTATTAACTCCCACTCCTCCGAGGACATCAACTCATGAGTACTTCCTCCCTTTTAAATTTCTCCCAGTCCCCTCATCGGAGCGGAGACTGACCTCCTCCCCGCCCTGAAGTGCGATGGTTCCCCTAGAGCGAGGGGGTTTGGGATTACATCCCCTCTTCCTGAGGGTTTAATCCCGGGCCGGGTCTCCGGCCCATTACCCCTATCCCTCTCGGGACTCGGGGTTATGAGTACGTTGTATGCTCCTACTAGGTCTGCGTTATAAGCTTTTCTATCCATCCCCGCCCTGAAGGGCGAGGCTTTCGGTTGTAACATATCATATGGTCCTCCAGAGCTTTACGAAATCCCTCGATGAAAAGCGAGTATTTGATCGATTTCAGCTCAAGGGATCCTCTCCAGTATTTTCACAGGTCTTCCCGCCCTTGAGCTCTCCTCGGATTCGCTCTCACAGCGTCGACAATCTCCTCCGGCGAATCTTCCTGAGGATCGTTGAGCTTCCGCTAGTATTTCCCCTATACTCTCGCCTTCCAACCATTGACTCATTTGCTTTAAATCTCGCCTCCTGAAATGCATTCATGATCAGAGTAGCGTTAAGCCGATAGAAGGGCATCCGCGAAAGACTGGAAGAGGAAATGAAAGCTACTTCCGCCGACCCGATATTCTTCCAGACTTTTCATACAAGCGACCGTAAATCGGCCTGAAGTAAGCGCATCTATCTGGGCTTATCTTAAGCTCCTCTGGATCGAAATCCCCGAACTCAACGGGAGCACCCCTTATTATCACGAAGGGGACCAGCTCATCCCCCTCACCCATGAGGAGGTGCGCTGCCGATGCCAGATCATCGGCCACGTTGAGAGTGGTCACCAATATCCTCTTCCCGTAAGCGTCGCTCTTCCCCCTGTAATCCCTTATCCCCCTGAAGCCAGCTATCCCTAGAGCGAATCCAGTAGTCCCCATCCTGAGTGGTGAGAGCCTGCTATCTACTATTATAACTCCTACATTCCTCCCCGTCCTCCTAGCTATCTCCTCCCTTATCCTCCTAGCCTCATAGTTCGGGTCCTCCGGCCATAGGGCTGCGAAACCTATAGGAGCGTTCTTATGATCTATCCCAGCATTAGCAACTAATATACCATCTTTGACAGTCAATATAGTCCTCTCGGCAGTCCCCAAAACTAGATCGGAGTTCCTTATGACTAGCTCGGCGAAACCGGGCTCCAAACCCGATTCCTCAGCTAACTTCATGGCTTCCTCAGATGGCTCTATGTCATTATTAACGAACCTCCCCTGGCTTGCTGCTAGAGCTTTATCGGCAACAGCCACTATATCCAGATCCCGGGGATCGTAGAGGGAGAGGAGCAAGCTGACTATATCATCTCCCTCGACTATCTTACGGGTCCTTATGGCTATTAGCTCCATCCTCCCACCTCGAGCGGGCATCCCATCTCAATAGATAACTTCAGTAGCTCCCTAGCTATCTTAAGCTTCTCCATCTTCCTCCTTATGTCCTTGCCGGCAGCTATATCGTACTCGCTCACAGAATCGAAGTCCATGCCAGCCAGCCTTATGGACTTAGCCCCGCAGATGCAAGCGAGGAAGACCGATCTATCGCCATCAGTGAAGCCCCCGAAGTTATGAACCCTCTCTGTCGGCTCCACTTGCGTCGTCGCTACTAACTCCTCTACCCTGGGGACGAGCTCGAGGATCCTCCCGATATTGTCCCCATGGGCGTGGAGCACTTTGATGGATCTCATCGATAGTATCTCAGGAGGCCCATCCAGATCGCTCACTATGACTTCAGGCTCCCTACCGAAGAGCCTCAAGTATCTGAGTGAAGCAGCATCAGCTGTTATGACTATGCCATCGAAATCGAACCCCCTATTCAAAGAGGGGCCATTCCCCACGACTAAAACATCCTCTCCCTTTATCAGATCTTCCAGCTCCTCTGAGAGGTCCTTCTTCCCTATCATGAGGGAATCCATGACTCTAGTAGCTCTCCTATCCTCCTCAACATCTAGCTTCAGCCTCTCAGCTATTTTGAAGTAGATCGGCATCCAGAAGCTTAAGTCTATCTCCCTCACGGGGGCTAATTGAATTCACTTTAAATAAGCTTAGCTAAGCTTCGGGGGATATGTTGTTCCTCAGAGCAGATCTCTCAGGGGTCAAGATAGGGTTGGGTGAGCCGGTCAAAGTGATGGGTGCGATAAACCTGAGCCCAGAGTCCTTCTACAAGGGATCCGTAGCTAAAGATCCCGATGAGGCCCTGAGGAGAGCTGAGAGGATGGTGGAGGAGGGGGCTTCCATAATAGACGTAGGTGGTATGAGCACAGCCCCATACCTGGAGACTCGAGTCAGCCCTGAGGAGGAGAAGAGGAGAGTGATACCCGTCCTGAGGAAGTTGAAGGATTTGGGTGTCCCGATCTCTATAGATACTCAGAGGTATGAGGTAGCTTCAGCCGCTGTAGAGGCTGGAGCCACGATAATAAACGATGTCTCCGGCCTCTCAGATCCCAGGTTAGCGGAGCTCATAGCGTCTATGGACCTCTCCCTGATCCTAGGGGCTAGGGGGAGCGTTAAGGGCGAGGATCCTATTAGGGAGATCAGGGGGCTCCTGAGGGAAGCTCTTAGGAGGGCTATCGGGATAAGAGAGGATAAAATAGCTATAGATCCACTGATAGGTTTCTTCAGGGAGGGGAAGCCCTGGTACATCAGGGACTCTGAAGTCATAAGGAGGCTTAGGAGCCTCCTAATACTCGGTAGGCCTATCTGCATAGGAGTATCGAGGAAGTCATTCATAGGGAAGATTACGGGTGAGGAAGATCCTGAGAAGAGGCTTTTCGGGAGCCTCTCAGCTACAGCAATAGCTGTTTACAATGGAGCCAGTCTGATAAGGACTCACGATGTCAAGGAAACTGTCCAAGCTGTGAGAGTAGCTGAGTTCATCAGGAAGGAGGTAGATCAGGTGAGAGTAGGGGATGTGGAGGCCTATCAATTCAGTTTCGATCTGAGGGCTGAGGACATGGAGGACTTCTTCATCGAAATAGGCTCTCATCCTCAGGGAGCAAAAAGGATGTCTGAGAAAGCTGAGATGAGAATAATATACATGAGGGGAGTCAGGAACCCGGTGGCTTTAGTCGTGAAGCAGGAGATGCTGGCATCAGGAGGGGAGGCCGCACTGCCATCCAGCTCCATAGTTTTCGGGGAGGAGAGGGTGGATTTAGTCATAATAGGGAACTTGAAGCAACTCAAGAGGCTTATTGAGAAGATGGATCTGAACTCGAAGATAGGGGGGAGCCTCTCGAAAGACTTCGGAGATGTCAGGGATGCATTATCCAATTTAATGGGATGATATCTCTTTCCTAATCTCATCCAACCTGAAGGACCTCTCAGCGTATATATCGTGCATGTGGACGCTCTCCATACTCCTGACGGCAGCTAGTATACGCGTGTCCTCAGGCAGGTGCCCGAACTCCTCCAGGAAGAGGTGTATCATCTCCCTCACTACGTCCTCAGCTAGCTTAGCGTTGCTCAGGGATCGGATCACTAGGCCCCCTTCATCGGGCCTCTTCGTATAAGTCCTGAGCGGGGAGCTCATGGCCCTCTCTATTATGCTAGCTAACTTATCGGGATCCGGGTGCTCGGCCTTAGTGCTCACCTCCAATATACCCAAGCTCCTCTGAGTGTGAGTTGCAGCAATCTCCGAACTCTTGTAAGCCCTTATGAGTTCAGCAGTGCATGGGCAAGCTGTCATTCCAAGAATTTCAACTCTAATCTTATTTATGATTTCATCAGAAGCTATAGAGCTTATCTCAACTCTGTAATACTTCAGGGACTCACCGTCCTGGAGGGGGGCATCGAACCTTATGGAGACGCCGGAGGAATCAGCGTAATCTAACTTCTCCAAAAGAGAGATTGCAGCTTCCCTGCAGAGGCTGAAAGGATCTTTTGGGGGATTTGAGAGCTCATATATAGCTTCAACCTGCCTGCTCAGGTCGACGCCCCTCCTCCCCTCAGGTAAGCTCACCCAGACATCAGCTTCAGCGAGTAAGAGGAAGCCCTTGAACTCGACCGGGACTTTTAAACCGAAGCTCCCAACTCTATCTAGCTTTATCCTGTGGGAAGGGGCCTCAGAATGTATATCCCTCGCCCTCTCGAGGAGTTCCTCAGGGAGCCTCATGGGGCTGGGGATTAGAGAGCCCAATAAAACTCTTTCTATCATATAGGGTGAGAAAAGAATTTTAGCTGGAGTATCGTGGAGCCCTTATGAAGCTGAGCATCCTCAATCACGTCATAGGCCCTGTGATAAGGGGGCCCTCTAGCTCCCACACTGGGGCATCTTACTTCATCGGGAAGTTAGCTAGGGCCCTGCTCTCAGATGACCTCTTAGAGGCTAGGATAATATTCGATGTTAAGGGCTCCTACGCTAGGGTCTATAGGCAGGAAGCCAGCGATCTAGCTTTCGTCGCAGGCTTATTGGGATTGGATTTAGCGGATGAGAGGTTCAAGAGGTCCATAGAGTTAGCTGAAGAGCTCGGGATTAGGGTAGAGTTCTCCCTATCCGACCTAGGTGAGGGGGCCCATCCGAATGAAGTGGTCATAGAGATGAGGGGCAGGGAGAGGGAGCTAGTGGCTAGGGCTAGGTCCATAGGAGGGGGGATGTTCGAGTTCCTCGAGCTTAACGGCAGCCCGGTCAAGTTGACTGGGGAGGAGTACATCTATCTGGTAGAGGGAAGAGAGCCTGAGGGAGCCTCTCATTCCTTCGAATCTGGGGGGAGGAGGATCTGGATAGTCAAGAGCGCAGAGCCCCTCCCCATAGAGAGCGAGAGAGTTATAGAACCTGTATTCCTGCCAATGAAAGGTGAGGAGATATTTTCAAGCGGATCTGAGGTAGAGAGGTTCTGCGAGAGGGAGGGTATCAGCTTAGGGGAAGCGGGATTACGCTATGAAGCAGAGCTCCTCGGGATGAGCGAGGGGGATGTGCTCAGGATGATGATCGAGAGGTACAGGATAATGAAGAGAGCGATAGAGGAGGGGCTGAGGGGTGAACTGAGCTTGAAGGTGCTGAAGCCCTCAGCTAGCACTATCTTGAGGAAGCTCGAGAGGGGTGAGCTAGCTGTAGGAGGTCCTCATACTAAAGCTGCAGCTCTATCGATGGCCGTAATGCACGCTTGCAATTCCAACGCTTTAGTAGTAGCTGCCCCAACTGGAGGGGCTTCTGGCACAATCCCAGGAGTATCAGTGACTCTAGAGGAGGAATTCGGCCTATCGGAGGAGGAGATAGCTAGATCTCTCTTTGCAGCTGGTGTTGCAGGTCTAATAATCGGGAAGAGAGCTACCTTTGCTGCGGAGGAAGCTGGGTGCCAGGTGGAGATAGGGGCAGCGGGTGCAATGGCATCGGCTATGGTAGTAGAGGCTTTCAATGGATCCTGCAGACAAGCTCTCGATGCCGCGGCTATCTCCCTTCAGAATATAGTCGGAATGGTCTGCGATCCAGTGGGAGGATTCTTAGAAGTGCCTTGTCATACTAGGAACGCTATAGCAGCTTCCTCAGCATTCGTCAATGCCGATCTGATAATAGGGGGATATGAGAACCCCATACCCTTCGATGAGACAGTCGATGCCATCTACTCAGTCGGGAAGATGATGGCGTGGGAGCTGAGATGCACAGCAATGGGGGGATTGGCTATCTGCCCATCCGCGATGAAATTCAAGCCTAAGATGGGCTGATGATGGGCAAAGAAGCCCCGGATAGTCTAATTAGTTTATTGATAATTTCTAATTTTTCGTAAAATTTATTTCAAGAAGCTCGGCCCTCTTCATGCTAAAAGTTTAAAAGATAAAGCGAGTGATAGCTGATACTCAGACTAGGCAGGATGTAGGAGTGACTGAACTCAGGAGGCTCGATCAAGAGGGCGTGGTCGCGATCTTGGGGGCTTACAACTCAGCAGTGACTTATCCTACAGCAGGCGAGGCCGAGAAGATAGGCCTACCTTACGTCGTGCCAGAGGCAGTTGCCGATAGGATAACGGCTCAAGGATGGAAATATGTCTTCAGGACATGCGCAAATGCCAGCAAATATGCTTACGATACCCTCTGGGCTCTATCCGATATGGCGAAGGCCAAGGGTGTCGAGATAAAGACAGTAGCTTATATATACGAGAACTCCGACTTCGGAGTATTCACAGTCAATGGTCTCAAGAAGTTCCTCAACAAATTCTTCCCGGATGCTAAGGTCGTGTATGAAGAGAGCTACCCAGCTGAGCAGGTAACTAGTATGGATGATATGGTCGCGAAACTCAAGGCCGCGAATCCGGATGTCTTATTTCACGTAGCTTACCTCAAGGATGCTGTGCTCTTCGTTCAGACGATGAAAAAGCTGGGATGGTATCCCAAAGCTTACATAGGGGCTGGAGCAGGAGGGCAGACGAGGGTGGAGTTCATAGATCAGCTCAAGGGGGATGCCAATTACGTCTTCACTCAAACTGAATGGCAACCCGACTTCCTGATATCGAAGAGATTGGCTAAATGGGCTTGGATAGACGAAGATTTCAAGAAGATATATGGGAGGAGCATGGTGGGAAGTTCGGGCCTCAACTACGTCGGTACTTATGTGCTAGCTGTCGCTATACAGAAGGCTCTGGACTCGGGAGCTGATCCGAATGATCTCGTAAACTTCAGGAAAGCTATAAGGGATGCTCTGGAGAGCCTGAAGATACCAGCTGGTGAGCTGCCCCTGATGCCGTGGGGAGTCGATTTCACAAGAGCTCCGAATCACCAGAACCCAGAGGCTGCTGTTGCGATGGCCCAGATATTGGAAGGGAAGTTCAGAGTAGTCTGGCCATTGGAGTTCGCACCCGTTGAACCCGTACTCCCAGCTCCAGGTTGGGGATCTAGATCCTAAACTTCCTTTTTTTATAAAGGGGGGAGCGGTTTTGATAGAGTGGAGCGCTTACAGTCAACTCATAATATCATAGCTATCCTAGGTGGAGTTTACGCTCTCACAGCTCTGGGCCTCTCCCTGATATGGGGAGTTATGAGGGCCGTTAACTGGGCCCATGGGGACTTGCTCATGCTTGGAATGTATACAGCATACTGGATGGTCCTACTGCTCGGGATGGACCCATTGATAGCTGCAATAGTTGCCTTCTGCCTCCTAGGCGCCCTGGGCGGGATTATACATCTGATAGCGATAGAGCCCGTGATAGAGAAACCTGGGGGGCACGAGGCGACCCTACTATCTACTCTGGGGATCTCTGTGGCGATAGAGAGCATAGCCCTCATACTCTGGTCTCCGAGCCCCAGATCTTATGATAATATCTACAAAGGGATTTATCTGGAGATCCTCAGGATAAGAACGAGCCTTGCTGAGGCCATCGCTTTCTCTCTATCATTAATAGCGATTTTCCTGGTAGATCAGTTTATGAAGAGATCTAGGTTGGGGAAAGCGATAAGAGCTGTGTCTCAAAATCCGATCGGAGCGAGAGTAGTCGGCATAAATGTATCTAGGATAAGGCTTTTCACCTTCTCACTCGGGGTGGCGCTCGCTGGAGTAGCTGGCGTGCTAGTATCAACATTGCTATCCTAATATAAGGCCCCTCGCGGGTTACGTCTGGGACATAGCTTCTTACGTCGTGGTCATATTCGCGGGCCTCGGATCGATATACGGTGTGATATTCTCGGGTCTCATAATAGGTGTCCTGGAAGGGATCGGCACGGTAATGTTCACGAACGCCTTCAGGCATATCCTAGTTTACTCAGTATTCCTAGTAGTACTCCTCCTTAAGCCGGAGGGGCTATTCGGGAGAGCGCTCAGGAGGGTCTGATATGAGGAGATATCTGATGATAGCTTTTCTTCTCCTCGCTCTGATAGTCCCTCTCTTCTTGGATGAGTTCTCGCTCACTGTCTTAGTTCAGATGCTCATGTGGGCTTACCTCGCTATGGCCTGGGATGTTATAGGCGGCTATGGAGGTCAGTTCTCCCTGGGACATGCGGCTTTCCTGGGATTGGGGGCATATACTTCTACACTCCTCCTGGAGAACTTCGGTTTAATTCCCTGGGTAGGGATCTGGATCGCGGGAATAATCGCTGGAGCAGCTGGTGCTCTCGTGGGCTTCGCTTCCCTCAGGTTAAGGGGGCCCTTCTTCGCTCTGGGCACGATAGCATTCGCTGAGTTGACGCAGCTGCTTCTCACTTACCTGAAGGATATAACCGGGGGGCCTCTGGGCATCATGATCAATAAGGTGGGATTCGAGTACATGGTGTTCGATAAGCAGATCTACTATTACTACTTGATGCTAGCTTTCTCTATCTTCGGGATCCTATTCCTCAAGCACTTCGAGAGATCTAAATTTGGAGTAGCTCTAATAGCTCTGAGGGAGGGTGAGGATGCTGCTGAAGCAGTGGGGATCGATGTCTATAGAGCCAAGGTACTAGGAGCTACGATAAGCGCTTTCCTCACCGGGATAGGTGGGACTCTGTACGCCCAATGGATACATTACATAAGGCCCGATACTCTAGTCAGATTGGATTTCTCGACACAGATAGCGGCGATAGATGTCGTAGGAGGGGCTGGGAGCCCCTACGGTGGCATAATAGGTGCTTTAATACTAGTACCCGTCTCCCTTTACTTAAATGCCCTCTTCGGCGGTATGATAGCGGGTCTGAGCGTCCTCCTCTACGGTGTAGTCCTGCTGATAGTAGTAGTACTCATGCCAGGTGGCATATACGGGTTCCTGAGGAGGTTCCTGGCGAGGAGGGGGGATCATGCTCGAGGTTAGGGATGTAACGAAGAGATTCGGTGGATTGGTCGCTCTCAATAATGTCTCCCTAAGAGTCAGTAAGGGGGAGTTGCTCGGCTTGATCGGGCCCAACGGATCAGGGAAGACGACGCTCTTCAACGTGATAACAGGTTTCTACAAGCCGGATAGCGGCAGAGTGATCTTCAAGGGGGTAGATATAACTGGGATGAGACCCCATGAGATCACTAGGCTGGGCATAGGGAGGACCTTCCAGATCCCGAAACCTTTTGGGAGGATGACGGTACTTGAGAATGTGATGACCGCGGCTTTTTACGGTGGGAACGCTTCAGGCTCGGAAGCTAGGGAGATAGCGGAGAGGTGGATAGAATACGTAAAATTGAGGGAGAAGGCCCATCAGGAGGCCAGAACTCTCAATATAGTTGAGAGGAAGCTAATGGAGCTTGCAAGGGCTCTCTCAACGAATCCAGAGCTTCTACTTCTGGATGAACCCGTGGCGGGCCTCAATCCCTCGGAGACAATGGAGTTGACGAATTTAGTCAGGAGGCTCGTCGATGAATTCGGGATAACAGTCGTCATGGTAGAGCATGTCATGAGAGCTGTGATGACGATCTCTGACAGGATCTTCGTCCTCCACAGGGGGATGAAGCTCGCCGAGGGGACTCCTGAGGAGATATCTAGGGATCCGAAAGTCATAGAGGCTTACTTAGGGGAGCAGGTGAGATTATGATGCTGGAGTTGAGGGATCTGGATGCGGGCTACGGTGACCTCCAAGTCCTGTGGGGCGTGAGCCTCGATGTTGAGAGCGGGGAGATCGTGAGCCTCCTGGGGAGCAACGGGGCTGGTAAGACGACTCTCCTCAGGGCTATCTCTGGGCTCATAAGACCGTTTAAGGGTAAGATCTCATTCAAGGGGGAGGATATAACCCAGCTCCCGAGCCACAAGAGGGTCGAATTAGGTCTCTCTCTAGTTCCCGAGGGCAGGCAGCTCTTCCCGATGATGACTGTGATGGAGAACTTGGAGATGGGGGCTTACACCCCTAGGGCCAAGGAGAGGATGAGCGATAGCTTGGAGTGGGTATTCACGCTCTTCCCCGTCTTGAAGGAGAGGAAGGATCAGCTGGCCGGTACTATGAGCGGTGGGGAGCAGCAGATGCTCGCTATAGCCAGAGCCCTCATGAGCAGGCCGGAGCTCCTACGTTGGACGAGCCCTCGATGGGTCTAGCGCCGAAGTTAGTCGTGGAGATATTCAGGACTCTGGAGAGGATGAGGGATGAGGGAGTCACCATACTCCTAGCTGAGCAGAACGCTAGAGCTGCTCTCGAGATATCTGAGAAGGCTTACATAATTGAGACGGGGAGGATCGTGCTGCAAGGACCATCCAAGGAATTGATCCAGATGGATGAAGTCAGGAGGGCTTATCTAGGGATATAATTATTCATTTTTTACTTTTTCAGATGCCGATCGAGCCAATCTAGGATCCTCCTCAGCCTCTCTATCCTATGCTTCGGCTTCCCGCTCCTGCTCAAATCGTGATTCTCCCCCGGGAATATGACGAGCTCTGTCTCAACACCCAGTACTTTCAGGGCTGTGAATAACTGGAGGGCTTGGTCCAACCAGCACCTGTAGTCCTCATCGCTGTGCAGTATTAGAGTGGGTGTCCTCACATTACTGACGTAGGCGAGGGGGCTCTTCTCCCAGTACTTGGAGAAGTTATCCCAGGGAGTCCCGCCTATCTGATCGGGGTTGAAGTAGAAGCCTATATCAGTCGTCCCGTAATCGCTTATCCAATTGCAGATACCCCTCATCGTCACAGCTGCTTTGAACTTATCGCTATGTCCTATTATCCAATTCGTCATGAAGCCCCCGTAACTCCCTCCCATCACAGCTAACTTATTCGGATCAGCGTATCCCCTCCTTATTGCCTCATCTAGGGCTTCCATTAGATCCAGGAAATCCCTCTCCCCGTACCTCTCCCTTATATCCCTGAAGTCCTCACCGTATCCCTCGCTGCCCCTGAAGTTGACTAAGAGGAGAGCGTACCCGTTCTGATTCAGGAAGTGGAGCTCGTGCATGAATGCATTTCCGAAGGAAGTCGCTGGCCCTCCGTGAACGTACAGTATAGTTGGATAGGGAGGAGCCCCATCGGGAGCTAGGAAGAGGCACTCCACATCCACCCCATCAGAAGCCTTAATCACGAACTCCTCAGCCCTCTTCAATTTGACCCTTGAGAGATAGCCATCGTTCATCCCCGTCAATCTCCTCATCTCATTATCCACGACGTATATCTCAGATGGCCTATCGAAACTCATAGCTGTCAGGACTATCCTCCCGTTCTTAATATCGAAGCCCTCGACCGATATATCGGATCTTCCAACTACCTCCAGATCCCCATCCCTCAGCCTGAAGAGAGGAGCAGATTTCCCATCATGTATCACAGCGTACCAGGAGCCCTCATGCCATATCGGCCTGAGGTTCATTCCCCCTCTAACATCGCTGTTAAGAGAGTTTCCTACGCTCCTATCGACCTTAATCTGATCTACTGGATCCCATGAATCTATTGGAGTCTCGTATAAGTGCCTGTTAGTGGCAAGCCCCCTCCTCTTATCGTGCCCGACTACCCCGAGCCTCGAGTCCCCCTTCCAACTCACCTTACTCAAATACCAACTACCGTCGCCCAGCTCGTAAGCATCGCCATGGAGATCTGAGATGAAGAGGCTGACATTTAGGGGCTTCCCCTTGTCCTTTAGGGCCAGGAAAGCTATTCTCCTCCCATCAGGGGATGCCTTGAAATCCAGAACCTCCAATCCCTCAGCTGAGATTGGCCAGGACTCCCCAGTCATTAAATCTATCCCGTAGAGCCTCCTGGTGAACCAGTAAGTCCATCCCTCCCCGTTCTCCCAGAAAGGTATGCTCCTTATAGTTCTGACATCATCCCTCTTACCCTCCCTCATTATAGCTGCAGCCACCTTCCCGGAGACCCATTCAACTTCCTCTATCCCGTTCTCCCATTGTAGCACTTTATACTCCTCCGAAGGGGTCCAGAGGATTAAGCTGTTCTTCTCCTCCTTCCTGATGAATATGAACCTCTCCCCTCCAGGCTCCCAGGAAGGGTTCCAGTCCTTGGGGCCTCTCGTCAGTGGCACTGGCTCGCTACCGATAGGGGCTCCCCATATCCTGTACTCGTAGCTATCGCTATCTAAGAGAGCCCTCCCTCCCCTGAAAGCTAAGAAGTTACCATCGCCCCTCAAGAATGGGGGACCCAGGAGGAATATCTTGCAGAAATCCTCGACAGCTATCTGCCTCATCGGGAGCTCATATGAAGAAATAATAAAAAGTTGTTACTCAGCCTCCCCCTTAGAGGTCAGATATGCCCAGAGGAGTATAGTGCCTATAATAGCTAGGGAGACCCATGAAGGTATTTCTATCTCGAAAGCAGTCAGTAGGAACGCTATCCCCAAATACACTAAGTAGACCGCCAACCCCCTCCCCAGGTTCTTTAGCTTCCTGACCCCATGCTCCAGTAGGAAGTAGAGGGACCTCAAGCCGAGGATAGCCATTATATTGGATGTGTAAGCCGTGAAGAATTCCCTAGTTATGGCTAGGACTGCTGGTACCGAATCGAAAGCGAACATTATATCGGTAGTCTCTATCGCTATCAGCACCAATATGAGGGGAGTGAAGAGCCTGGAGGAGGACCTCTTCACGATGAACTTCTGCCCCTCGTATTCATGAGTCAGAGGCAGGAACTTTTTAGCGAATTGCACGACTCTATTCTTCCCGGGATCAACGCTCTCAGCCCCTCCTTTCGCCATCTTATAGCCGGAGTATATGAGGGCGGCTCCGAACACGTAAACCATCCAGTGGTAAGTCTTGAGCAGGGCGACCCCGATTATTATGAAGGTGGCCCTGAATAGAGCTGCGAAAATTATCCCGAGGAACAGGACGAGGGGCCTAGCGTTGTAAGGCACCGCGAAGTATGTGAAGATTGCTAGGAAGACGAATACGTTATCCATCGAGAGCAGGTACTCCGTCACGTAAGCTGTTATATATTTTATGAACTCATCGACCCCATAATTGTGAAATATTAGGAAGGAGAAGCTCAGGCCTATCGATACCCATATCAGGACCCACTTCAAGCTGTCCCTGAAGCTCATCTCAACGTGGCGGTAGTGCCTCAGGTCTATCAGCAGGAATGTTATTATCACCCCGTGGAACAGGATCCAGAAGAACGGATCGCTTACCTCCATGCCGCACCTGAGGGAAGGCGGAGGGGAATAACATATAAAATTTTTCACTTACCTCATCGGATAAAACGTTCATAGTAAAAGGGAGATATTTTTAACTTTAATTTACTAGTCGCAGCTCTTTAAATTTTAATGAGTTTTAGCCGCCGAGAGGGATCGCTCATGGACGTCGGGGCGGCTCAGAGTTGCTCCAAGATCTTCTTCCCTACCTTGAAGAGCTTCTCCATGAGGAGGTAGTAGCTCACGGCCATCCCTCCATCCACTATGAAGGACTCTCCAGTTATATAGCTCGAGTCCTCCGAAGCCAGGAATAGCACAAGCTTCACGACGTCATCAGTCCTCCCCAGCCTACCTAGGGGGATCAGCCTCTTCCTTATCTCGAGCTGTTCCTCAGTGAACTCCTCCCTCAGCATATCCGTTTCGATAGGCCCTGGGCACACAGCATTGACCCTTATCCCGTACTCAGCCCATTCAGCCGCAGCGAGTTCAGTTAGCATTATCAAGCCGGCTTTAGATGGGCTGTAGGCCCCGGAACCGACCATAGGTATGTAACCAGCTACTGAAGCTATGTTTATTATACTCCCCCCACCTGAATCTGCCATGAGCTTGAAGAAGGCCCTCATAACGTAAAAAGCCCCATTCAGATTGACTTCCATGACCCTCCTCCATTCCTCATATGTCACTTCCTCCAGGGGGCGCCTGAGGGTGATCCCAGCTGAATTAACTAATATATCGAGCCTACCGAACTCCTCCCTCACTACCCTCTCCATCTCTTCAACTTGCATTGGATTCGAGACATCCGCTCTCACCATCATAGCCCTGCTCCCTAGGGACTTTGCGGAATCCACTACTTCCCTAGCTTTAGCGTCATCCTTAGAGTAATTCACGATTACGTTCGCCCCCTCCCTAGCTAGGGCCAGGGCTATCGCTCTACCTATCCCCCTAGAGGCTCCAGTTACTAGAGCCACCTTCCCGTCGAACCTCATGCTCTCTAGCCTCAGGATACCGGGATCCTTATAATCATTCGCTCCGCTTCACCGCTTCCCTTATCAAGCTTATGTCTATCACGGCCTCAATGATGTTCATACTGTAACCCAGGACCCTCTCTATGCTATTAGCCAGTATCTGAAGCCAGCTATCGCTCACGCTCCTGCTCTTCAAGGATCTGATAGCTTCATTTATCCTTCTAGCTACTTCATCGGCCTCCCATTGATCCAGTTCGAATAAGAGCCTCGTGGAGCTGTCGAAGAGATTTATCGACTCCCTGAGCTCACCCAAGATCCAATCGGGGAACTCCCTCCCCTCTGAAATCATGTTGAGGGATTCTTTAGCGAGTAGGACAGCGTGATCAGATATCCTCTCCATGGATCTGGCGGCTAGGAATATGTGAGGAGCTTCCGCAGCGCTCTCAAGTCCATAATCCTTTATCTTGAACGGTCTCATGAGCATGCTGGTGATCTGCTTCGTTATGAGTAAGTAAAGCTTATCCACGATCTGATCCTGCTCTATGACCCCTCTCAATACGTTCTGATCCAAGTTCCGCATCCCAGAATGCGTGTCCTCGAGCATATAGTGTGTATCTTCCCTAAGTTTAGCTAGAGCATCGCTCAACTTCATGCTATCCTCATCTATCACAGTATAGAACGTGAACTCAGATTTGCTCTCCCTGAGGACATCGAACCCGAGGACTGATGATTCTAGCATCCTCCTCACGCTTATGGCCTGATCTCTCAGCTCGGGATCGAACTTCAGAGTGACTATAGAGAAGCCAGCTAAATAAGCAGCTATTATCCTCCTCACGAAGCTCTCCACATCATCTCCTTTCCCCAGTTCCATCTCCTTAGATAGCGTGGGCGTTTCTTTAGCCGGGTTGCTGTAGATCCTCAGGGAGCCATCCGGCATCTCCTCTAGATATATCTTCGATCCCTTATCAAGCCCCAGCATCTTCACCCATTCCTTGGGGACCGAGACCGTGTACGTAGCGTTCCCGGTGAGCTGGAGGTTCCTTATGTAGAGCTTGCCCATCCTCATCCTAGATACAGTAATTTAGGAAAATAAAACCTTGCATCCAGATACCCACTCTATATAATAGAGCAAAAATCTATATAGACAATATAGAAGACCTCGATTAAGTAATTTACTTACGAAGTGTTTATAAAATTTCCAAAATGGTGTAACTCAGGGGGTCATATGAGTCGTACTGTGATAGCGATATTATTGCTGGCCCTCGTCCTAGTGGCAGGAGCAATAGTCCTGCTCACGCTTCCTAAGACGACGACCAAGCCAGAGACGACAGTTACGGCAACAGCTACAACTACGGTCACGACGACAGTTACGACAGGGCCGAGTGAGACCAAGCCGGCCAAGAAGGTGAGTTTGCTTGGCTCGGGAGCTACCTTCCCCTACCCTCAAATAGCGGCCTGGATAGATGATTTCACGAAGAAGCACCCGGACATATCGATCAATTACAATCCGACTGGCAGCGGAACTGGACAGGAGCAGTTCTTCACGAAAGTAGTGGATTTCGCTGCATCAGATCCTCCCATATCTAAGGCGAAGTGGGAGGAGTGGAAGGGTAAGTTCGTCCAGATGCCATTCGTAATAGGCGCCGTCGTCATGACTTACAACCTCCCCGAAGTCAAGGGACTACTGAAGCTGGATGCTGAGACGATAGCCCTCATATACAAAGGTGAGATACAGTACTGGAACGATGAGAGGATCAGGAAGCTGAATCCAGAGATAAATCTCCCGAATAAGAGGATAATAGCTGTCCATAGGTCTGATTCTAGCGGGACAACTGATGTATTCACGAACTTCCTTCACAAGGCAGCTCCGAACGTTTGGCCTAAGGAACTAGTGGGCAAGTCAATAGAGTGGCCCGTGGATAAGCTCGGGAACGGAGTAGGTGGCAAGGGGAATCAGGGGGTTGCTGAAGTCCTCAGGACTACTGAGGGCTCTATAGGCTATGTGGAGCTCAATTACGCTGTTGAGCTCAACATGCCGACTGCCCTGATAAAGAACAGGGAAGGCTACTTCGTTATGGCTAATGAGACGACTATAATGGAAGCGGCCAGAGGAGCTCTGGCGAGATTGCCATCTAGCCCCGATGGTGACTTCAGTGGAGATCTGGACGCTATACTCTACGCCCCAGGGAAGCTCTCCTACCCGATAGCATCGTTCAGCCATCTGCTCTTCTACACAAGCTATCCTGAGGACAAAGTGGCAGCGATAAAGGAGTTCATAAAGTACGTGAATACTGAGGGGCAGGAGAAGGTCATAAGGGGCTACATTCCGATACCGAAGGAAGTGAGGGAGCTGAACCTCAAAGCCCTAGATATAATAAAACCATAAACATTTTTATCCTTCATCTCGGCCGGAATCTTATGGGATTTGAGGAGCTCAATGTCGAATTGTACGCTTACCTCCCCCAGAAGGAGATAAAGAACCTGATCTCGATGCTCATATCTGAGATGGAGGCCCTGGGCTTCCTAGCGAGCCCCAGGGCTGAGGGATACGCTTTCCTCCCGGCCGGGCTGCCTGTAGCTACGCACATAAGGGCCGCTGTTTATGAGGGAGCTGTAACGGTCTGGGTCAGGGGAGGGAGCGAGATAGCTGAATCCTCCGCTCTCCTAAAAATGAGCCCCCAGGAGTACTTCGAGAATCTGATGAGGGGCCTGAGGAAGGCTCGAGAGATATTTATGAAGTTCGAGAGCAAGGGTATAGTGAGAGCATATATACCGGGAGGAGATCCTGATGAGGGCGGCGATAACTGATCGCTCAGCTCTCCTGATAGTCGATGTTCAGAGGGATTTCATGCCAGGAGGTCCCCTCCCGGTGCCAGATGGCGACTCCGTAGTTAAGCCCTTGAACGATCTGATCGGGAGGTTCGAGAGCAGGGGGCTCCCGGTAATCCTGACTAGGGACTGGCACCCGAGGGATCACATATCCTTCAAGGAGAGGGGAGGGCCCTGGCCCCCTCACTGCGTCGCCGGGACTGAGGGAGCTGAGTTCCACAAGGATCTGAGGATACCTAGGGACTCTATAATAATTTCTAAAGCAACGGAGAGGGATAAGGAGGCATACTCTGGGTTCGAGGGGACTGACCTCGATGATGTGCTTAGAAAGAGGGGCGTTAGGAGGCTCTTCGTCGGAGGGGTGGCGACCGAGTACTGCGTGAGGGCAACTGTCATGGATGCGTTGAGCTCAGGCTACGAAGTGCTAGTAGTGGAGGAGGCGATTAAGGGCATCTCCCCCGAGGATGAGGAGAGAGCTAAGGAGGAGATGGTCAGGAAGGGAGCGATAATCGTGAAGTTGGATGAGATCCTATAAAAAATCTTTTTTGTAACTGAAAATCTCTCCTTTAGGGCGGGATAGCTCATTCTTCGCTCTTCCTCTTCTTCACAGCCCTATCGAAGACTATCCAGTTCCTGTACCACTCCTCATTCTCCTGCCTCAAGTAGCTGAGCACGCTCTTCATTAGATCCTTAGTAGTCACCTCATTGATTCCTGATTTCAGTAAATCGCATTCAATGATCCTAGCTATCTTTCTAGCTACATCCAGGGGAGCTCCGGCCTTCAGGCAGCTCACAACTATCTTCTCAGGTGAGAACTCCTCCCTCCCACCGTCCCTCTTGATTACGTATATCGGCATATGTTATTTGGGAGGGGAACTTAATAAGCTTTATCGTTATATGAATCCTAGCATTCGTTAAAATTTTTATATATTTAGAAGGCCGACTCTGGGCTTCAAATTTATTAATATGAGGTGCGAGTAGTCCTATGAGGCCGCTGAGCCCCTTAGTGCTCACCTCGACGAAGCGATTCAAGAGGAAGAGGGTTGGAAGGGGCTTCAGTTTAGGTGAGCTCGAGAGAGCTGGTATAAGCATCGAGGAAGCGAAGAAGCTGGGCATCTACATAGATAGGAGGAGGAAAAGCGTGCATGAATGGAACGTGAATACTCTCCTAAGGCTCAAGTCCTCATCGTAGATACCATCCTCCTGGCGAAAGCCCTCACTAAGTACTTAGCGACTCTCTCCCTCCTCACCCCTCCCCTGACTCGGAGGATCAGGCGCTCCCCCTCCACTTCGACATCCGCAGCTATGCCCAGGCTCATGAGCCCCTCCCTTATGTCCTCAGGATCTACCGCTGGGAGCTCGCCGAAGCAGGGGCCGAAGGAACAAGCGTGACAACCTAAGGAATGAGAATCCATATTGGCTGAGCATGCCGCGGGGAAGACCCTCAACCCAGCTCTCAGAGCTACCCTCCTCAAGGAGGATTTAATTGAGGAAGTATCTATTGGGACCTGCCTCCCCCTCTTAATGTTTTTTGAAGTCAGTAGCTCCTCCAGCTCATGAATTCCAGCTTCTCTAAGCCTCTCTAAGATGCTGGGGGTCACCCTGAGGGTCCCCAAGACCACCCCGTTGGCGCCAGCCGATTTAGCGTTCTCTATTATCTTAGGTCCATCCAAATCAGCTACTCCCGGGATTATGGGCCTGAGGAAGAGGGAGGTGTGTATGGACTCATCCCTCAAGTTCCTTATCGTTTGGAACCTGAGCTCCGGCCTCGGGGCATATGGCTCAATCACCTCAGCTTTACTCAAGCAAGGTATCGTGACTAGGACGCTCAATTTAGGATCTATCTCACCTAGAATCCTGGATTCCTCCTTTCCTATGTAGAATTTCGTCGATATCTGTGTAGGGTTCCCCAGGAGCTCGCTCACGGCCCTCAAGTACTCGAAGGTCCTCTCCCTTATACCGGGTAAGAAGGGCTCCGTTATGGAGCCGAAGGCGAGCATAGTCCCCTGCTCCGAGGGGAGGAAGAATGGGTTCGATAGTATCGCGTAAACTAACTGCAAACCGCTGAGCTTGTAGCTCTCGGGAGGCCCCCTTATCCCCATATCCTCCAAGTAACAGTATTTGCAACCTAAACTGCAGCCCCTCCCGGGATGCACTGTGAGCCCGCACATCCTGGGCTCTCGCCTCGAATGAGAATCCGCTAAAGCCTCATTCCTCTCCCTTTGAGTGAGCTTCCTTTCCAGCTGATCCCTCAGCTCCCTCTTGAGTTCGAGGAGCTCGACGAACCTAGGCATCTCGATCTCCCGCGGGCCGAGTATAAAACTGCTTTCATATTCCCGCCAAGTGTAGCGATAATAGATGCCGCGCATAGACTAATGCTGATGAAAAATCGCTTGAATGAATCAATGAATATAAGCTGAGGAAATGAGCGTTTGAAGGTAGAACTACATTATCAAAAATTGCTGTGAGTAGCTTCGATTGAGTTGAAGGAATCGCTCAGTATCTCTATCGCTTTCCTATAAACAGCTACTGAGAACTCCAGATCCTTCAATTGAATTCTCTCCCTGTCCGTGTGAGCTAAAGATGAATCCCCGGAACCGTAAGCTGCGCAGCTCCTCACGTAATTCGAAATATGATTCATATCGCTCGATCCAAGCTTCCTGAGTAGGATGGGTTTAGCTCTAGAAGTTATTATAGCTCTAGTTAAGGCCCTCGGGACAGGATCCGTCGGCCTGACCGAGACAGGACCCACGGATCCCTTCAGGATTATATCGCATCCATCCTCGATTTCAATCCGCTCTAGGATCTCCTGGAGTGAGTGGCCCACTGAGAACCTCAGATCCAGAGTGCACTCAGCTCTCCTAGGCAGCACGTTCTCATACTCCCCTCCCCTCATCACAGTCACCCTAGAGCTGACCCCCTCTATCCCCTTCAAGCTCCCCTGAATCCTCTCCAAGCACGAGATCAGCTTCTCTATGACCGAATCCCCGGGGGATGAGGAGTGCCCTCCGCTCGCTCTGCACCTCAGAATGAGCTTGGCCCCTCCTCTATACTCTATCGCTACTCCCACTGTATTCGTGGGCTCGCCCACTATCACGTGAGGGGGCAGCTCCCCCTCAATAGCTCCCTGACTCCCCTGCTATCTCCCTCCTCCCCCACTACAGCGGCGACTCTCACGGGCCTCTCAGATAAAGAGGCCGCTACCAGCATCGCGGCCAGAGGGCCCTTAGCATCAACAGCCCCTCTTCCGGATACTGTCCTTTCCGGACACTGACTCTCAATTTCCCGGGTACAGTACCTTAGTGACCGAGCAGCATGATGCAACTATCCCCTCTTACGTCCTCTATAAGCAAGCTATTCGCTCGAGAGCTTGAGTAGGTGACCCCATGCTTCATATCGATCATGCCTGAAATCTGCAGCCTCGAACTATTCACTAGCTTCACGCTTCGGATAAAATCGGGGAATTCGGAGCTCCGGATAGCGTCGCTTAATGTGAATAAGGGGCATCTCGATCCGCGTTAATAATATGAAGGGCCATGGCTCCTAAAAGATGCCCCTTTAATCAGTTCACATTATCCCGGCCCTCTTAAGCGCCTTCTCTATCTCTACTATCCTATCCCGTATCTCCTTGAGGTTCTCCTGTATGTACTCCCTGAGATCACCTCTAAGTAACCTTATCTCCTCCCTCGTCTTCTCAGATTCCTCCCTTATCGCCTTCAGAATCGCCCTCCCCAGCTTTAAATTCTTCTCTCCCAACTCAACCGCTTTCTCGCTCAGTGCTACTGCCCTCTCGCTTAACTTCAAATTCTTCTCTCCTAACTCCACAGCTTTTTCACTCAGCTTCAAGTTCTTTTCCCCTAACTCAACAGCTTTCTCGCTCAGCTCCACGTTCCTACAGAGGAGCCTCCCAGCTGCGTCCAGCCTCTCGAAGAGCTCCTCCGTCCAATCCCCTCTCCTTATTTCGAAGAAGCTGAATTCCCCTGTCGCCTCCTGCCAGGTAACTTCGAGATTCTCAACGAATATGGGGAACTTCTGTATCTTCACCAATTCGATGAACTGTTTAAGCCTCTCCTCATCTCCCTCCGCTACTATCTTAACATCGTAAGGCTTCAGGTTCTCAACGTAGCCAGTGAGGCCCAGCTTCCTAGCGATCCTCTCCACTTCATCCCTGTAGCCGACCCCCTGAACCTCTCCCTTCGCTATGATCACTACTCTCTTCATAACAAAATCTCCTCGTAGCTCCTAGAATTTAAAATTGAGGGATCGAGAGTCCCCATTATTTTAATCTCCTCCGCGAGTTGAGCTCTCTGGTTCTTGGAACCCGGGTGATAGAGGTTAAATAGATTGAGCCAGTAGGTATGGGGATGCGCTGTGAGCTCTAGGAACGTATCGGTGCTCTCAATAACTTCCTTCGCGATAGATGTAGCTTTTAGCTCGTGGTGGATGATCCTCCCCCTCTACTTGGAGAGGCTGGGGGCCAGCGTAGCAGAAGTTGGGATTAGCTTCTCCCTGGTAAATGTGGCCTGGGCCCTCTCCCAACTACCCGGAGGCCTCCTCTCGGATAGATTCGGGAGGAAGGTAATTATCTTGCTATCGACATCTACATTCATACCTTTCTTCATCTCAATGCTCCTGCTCAAGGACTGGCTCTCAGTCGCCTTAGCAGTAGCTATATCCTCCTTCTTCGCCGGCCTCCAGAACCCATCCTTCAGCTCGATGATAGCTGAGTCCTCGGAGAAGCTGGGAGTAGCTAGAGCATTCGGGTTCTACAACTTCCTCATGAACCTGGGCTGGGCTGTCGGTCCCCTCCTGGGATCCTTCATAATCTCATCCTATGGATTCGACCCCCTCTTCATACTAGGGATAGTGGTGAGCCTCTCCTGTCTCGCAGCTAGAGCTGCACTGCTTAAGGAACCCCCTAAAATAGAGGAGAGTTCCAGCTTCGGATTGACTCTCATACCCCTCCTCATCTCCCTCTCAGTGTTCCAATTAGCCAATGGGATAATCTCCCCCCTAATACCCATCTACGCTGAGAAGCTCATGTACTTCTCTTTAGAGGAGATAGAGAGGATGTTCTTCTCAGCTCAGCTCCTTACATCGATCGCGAGCATCGCCGCGGGCTCCCTCATCATGAGAATAGGGGGATTGAGGGGCTTAATACTATCTTTCGTCTCCTCAGGCATCTTCTCCCTGCTATGGATCTTCTCAAGAGCTTACGCTGCATTCATCCTGATCTCGCTATACTACATAGCTCTCTTCTCCTTAGCTGAAGTCTCCTTCGGCACTGCGATCAGTGAGCTCACAGCTAGGGATAGGAGAGCAACTGCCTTCGGTACCGTCACTATCCTCACGGGCTTATCTCACTCAGCCGGCTCATATTTAGGCGGGATCCTCTGGGAGGTATCTGGGCCCGAGGTACCATTCTTCCTAGCTTCATCAATAATGCTTCTCTCTTCCATACCCCTCAGAGCACTCTCTAATGCCACTCCTCCACCTCGTTGTACCACTTCTCCTTCGTCCCTATCTTAGCCCTCTTCTCCCACTTCTTGGATTTGGGGGTCTCGTTCAGGTATTTGAGGAGCTCATCTATCCTGGATCTCACCACGACTTTATGGGATTCCTCTATATCGTATTCATCCAACTTACTCCTGAGCAACTGGAGGTTCGTCGTCACTGTGTACCAGAACCCCCAGTCATCGAATAGGCCCTGTATCTTGAACGCCTCCAAGTTTATCTTATCGTTATCATCCCAACCGAGCTCATGAGCTCTAAGGAGAACTATGGAGTCCTTGAAGTCCTTATCATTCATCCTGACTATCTGAAGCTTCTCCAAGAGTAGCTCAGCTAATGGAAGCGTTAACGGATCTCTCTCAAGCCTCCCCTTGAACTCTATCGTGTGGTTCATCGCTAGCCTATCCAAGAAGACCTCGACCATAGGTATCCTCTCGCTGTAATAGATCTGCCTCACCCTACCGTAGTACATGAGGAGCCTCTGATCTACCTCATATCCCCTCTCAGCTAAGAACTTAGCTATCTTATCCCTCTCCTTAGAATAGCCAGCTAAGTCTATATCCGTGAATACCCTAGCTCCGAGTCTCTTTAGCCTCTTCCATAGATCCTCATATTCCTTGCTGTGCATGTAGATAGCCATCCCACCCATGACTCTGAGGGTAATTCCCCTCTCCTCAGCCCCCTCTACTATAGCAATAGCCTCATTTATGAACTCCTCCGGAGATGGATACTCCTCTATCGGTATCTCGGAAGGTAACCTGAACCTCTTCATGATCTCACCCGGACACGAATGAATACCTCTTGACTTTCCCCCTCTCTATATCTATCAGAACTCCCTTGAGTATCCCCTCACCGTACTCACTCCCGGGGTTGAAGCATATGGTCCTCCCTATGTTGCAGAATCCCTTGGATTCGTGTATATGACCGTGGAGCCCCATCATCGGCTGGTACTTCTCTATAGCTCTCCTCACTGCTAAGCTGCCGACGGGTACCATCTCGCTGACGGAAGGCGTTAAATCCTTAGAGAGCTTTGGGGCTAGATCTAAGCCCGAATCGTATGGAGGGACGTGGAAGTTGAATATAGAGTTCTCGATATTCTCTATCTTCTTGACTAGATCCTCTATCATTTCCTCGAGCTTCTCCTCTGGGACCTCCCTAGGCGTGTTCCAGGGGGTCGGGTTGGAGTAAGGGAGCGTTATCATCTCATGGTGCTCATCGACCCAGACCTTCTTCATCCCAGCGTTTATCACGAAATCGCTCTCATTCAGGACTTCCTCTATCTCCATCGGGTCATCGTTCCCAGCCGATATGAATATCTTCACATTCTTATCCCTCAACCTCTCCTCAGCTAGCTTGATCCAGCTCCTCAACCTAGCCTTTATGTTCTCGATGAAGAGCCTATCCTTAAGCTCATGGTTCCTCTCTATCTCATCCAACTCCTCCTTAGTCACGATTATCGGGTAATAGCCTGCTATAGAGATCCTCCTCTTGACATCATCAAGCTCCTTCTCCTTGAACTTGTAAGTCCCCCCGAAGAAAGTGCTCACGTAAGTGTTATCGGGGTTCCTCACTATAGGTATTAGGAGCTTACCAGATAAGTCCCCGAGGAGTATGCCTACGTCAGCTTTGTATATAGGGATCGCGTTTACGAATTTCCTGAATACATACTCAGAGCCGTGGACATCCGTCACGAAGAGTATCCTGGTCATATTACCACCCTTCTACCGCAAATCATCTCCTTATAAAAAATGTAGTGTGGGAGGATCACTCTGGAGGGAGCTCCTTCCATGCGAGATCTATATCTATGCCCTCCTTCTTGTTCTTCCACCTCCAATATGCCCACCAGAGCATACCGCCAGTCCAAACGAATAAGAAGGCTATCAGTCCCTCTGGAGTTATACCTTCTAGCTCGGGCGTCGTGTAGTAGAAGTACTCTATTATCGCGACGTTTATCAGATCTATTGCGGCAGTTATCGTCACTATGTGCAGGGGCCCTATCCTCCAGTTCCTATAGGGCGAGGTCTCCCATATCGATCTGACCTTCTTGACGAATGGGAATATGAGAGCACCTATTGCAGTAACTCCCCACAAGGAGATGCCCTCCGTAGCCGGGCAGTCCAGTGAGGATATCGGACCAGCCCCTCCGAAGCAGTACAGAGCTATCCCTAGCTCGGAGGCTATGAAGAAGAAAGTCAAGTTCTTCACGGGTGATGCCCACTTTGGATTCACTTCGGAGAACCACTTGGGCCCCATCCTGTCCATACCCCAAGCTACAGCTATCCTGCTGGCAGCCACGTAACCCAGAGGGATGTACATGTAATCGCATACTATGAAACTGAGGGCAGCCATTATAGCTAGAGCGTAGTGCAGCGGGTTAGATAGATCTAGGAAGACCCTAGTCACTCCCATGAAGTTAGGCGGGAAGGGCATGTTGTAACCATCGAGCCCCACGTTATCAGCTACTGAGAGAGCGTACATGAAGTCCCTTCCTACGACGCTCGGGAAGAGCACCGCGAACGCAAGGACGAATATAGCCGGGGCAATTACGGAGCTTATCTGAGCTATCATTATGTTCCTCTGGGGCCTCTTTATCTCTCCAGCCATGACGTTCAGATCAAGACCGTACCTAGCCCACCAAGCGTTCACTACAACTAAGCCGAGGGTCCCCGTGACTACGGCTGCTGTAGGAGCGAACACCCTCGGATCAGTCTCCATAGCTGCTCTTATCATACCCTCATAATCTAGAGAATTGTACTGAGCTGCCATAGCATTCCAAGCTGCCACGAACTCCTCGTGCGAGTGCATGCCCAGTATGATACCTACGATAACTAGGAATATTATGGAGAGGACCATCATCGTCCTCTGATGCCAGAGGTACCATCTCAAGCCATAGAAAGTGAATAGATAGCCCAGGAAGTTCACTATAGTAGCTATTATGAACATACCCAGTGGGGAGGCGCACCACTCAGCCGCTTCATGCATCTCGAGCATACCGAAGAGAGTCGTTAATCCGGGGTCAGCTACCCAAGGAGCTAATATTATCCCCCAGAGCCACCAGACGAAGTATTCAGCGAAGCTGACTGCCATCCCTATCGCTGGATGCAGTATCCTCGTATTGTAGACGTAGCTACCTCCACTCCTTGGCATAGATGCCCCTAAGACTCCCCAAGTCAGGGCGGCTCCGAAGACGCCGAAGAAAGTCGCTATCCATATCGAGTTCAGCAGATCCCCGGATGGGAAGAGCCATATCCCCCAGCTCAGCAATGTCCATATAGCGACAGCTGGTCCCTGATTGAGGAAGCCGAAAGCGAAGGCATCTATAAGGCTGGCTTCCCTTACTAGACCGCTCGCCCTCCTCGCGAAAACCTCCTTTGGAACAATTCCACTAGATCCCTCTCCTGACATGTAAGACCCCCCAAATCGGGGCTCTACTTATGGATCTATATTAAATTTAAGCATTGTGTTTCGACATTAAGCAGGGGAGATAGTTTGAAAAATTTTAACGATAAAAAGGGGCTATAGTGCTCCTCCAGGGAAGGGAGCTGAGATCCCCTCCTTCCGTATATTTCCTTATACGTAAGTACCCAGATTACCTCAGGAAGAATCCGTATTTCAAGGGGTCCTCGGGATCTATGAGGAAAGTGTTCTTAGCTATTATATAAGCGTCCCCACCTACCTCGGGTATGACTGCTTCGTAAGGCCCGTACTTCACTCTCTCAACTATCCTCCCCGTGAACTTCGTATTTATTATGCTCTCGAATACTAGCTCCTCACCCAAGCTAATTTCTTTCCTCGCTAGTAAGAGGGGTAACCTCGCGCTGACCCCTGTCCCGGTGGGGCACCTATCGACCTCGCCCTCAGCGAAGACCGTGACGTGCCTGCTGTGGGACGCTTCATCTTCAGGTGGGCATACGAATATAGTCCCGTATAGGAAGCTGAGATCCCTCTCAAATGGATGCTCTATACTCAGGCTATTCATGACAGCCCTCTTTATCCTCATCCCCACATCTATGAGATCCCTGTACCCCTCGGGGACGCACTTCAATCCCAATTGCTCCGAGTCGACGAAAGCGTAGAAAGCCCCTCCGAACGCGACATCGTACTTCACCCTCCCGATCCCCTCAACTTCCACCTCCTTATCTAGAGCGTAAACGAAGGAAGGGACGTTCCTGAACCTAACCTTACCTACCCTGCCATTCCTGACCTCCACGTAAGCTCTGACTAGGCCGGAGGGTGTCTCTATCCTCACTTCAGTGAGCGGCTCAGTGGCATCGACGATGCCAGTGAGGACAGCTACTTTAGCTAGAGCTATCACAGCGTGGCCGCACCCAGTGCTGTATCCCTCATTGTGCATGAATATTACCCCGAAGTGCGCTTCAGGGAGAGAAGGTTCAGTTATAACTGCACCGTACATATCCGCATGACCCCTGGGCTCCAAGATTAGAGCTCTCCTTATGTGATCTAAGTTCTTCATGAAGTACCTCCTCTTCTCAAGCACGCTCCTCCCTTCGATAGCCGGAATCCCTGATGTTATTATCCTGAGGGGCTCGCCCTCAGTATGCGTTTCTAAAGTAGTTATCCTCAACCAGCCGGCTGGCGGTTCCCAACCCCCGAGCTTAGCCAGAACCTCCAAGGTATCACCAGCTGGAAAATTGAGGTGGATAATAAAAAGGGAGTTAGGAGGAACTAGCTATACTACTCTTCACTCTCTCCCTAACGTCCTTAGGTATATATGGCCTCTCAGGAAGGACTCCCTGAGGCCTGTAAATCAGTATGAGAGCTGTTATGGCACCTAGGAGTATCTGATAGAGCCAGATCACATCGAATGGTAGGATGCCGACGAACTCATGCTTGTAGTAAGTTATGAACCTGTCTAAAGCGACGAAAGTCGTAGCGCCTACTAACGCACCCTTGTTATTACCTAGACCTCCCAGTAATATCATGAGCCAGGGGAGGAAGGTCCAGTTGAACCTCACGAACTGCCCCGGCATCACGCTCCCATTGAAGAAGGCCCATAGGACGCCGGATATCCCGCAGAATGCGGACCCTATCACTATAGCTATAGCCCTGTATTTCACTAAGCTCTTGCCTAGAGCAGCTGCTGCGACTTCATTATCCCTTATAGCCTTCATAGTCCTCCCCATCGGCGTCCTCCCTAAGTACTCAGCGTAAGCGTATATGATCAGGGCTACTATGAGCATGGCAACTGTCGTAGCAACTATAGTATTTTTCCCAGCCCAACCGAAGACCGACGGAACTTGCACTCCATATTCCCCACCTATCAATGGTCTATAAGCCCTAGCGATTACATTCATTATCTCCCCGAATGCGAGGAGAGTTATAGCTAGGTAGTCGATCCTCAACCTTATAGCGGGAGCTACTTGGATGATCCCGAGGACCGCGCCTATTACAGCGCCTATTACTAAGCATAATATGAAGAGAGCTATAGATAGGAGGGGCTGGGAACTCAGGACAGGATTTATCAGAGCTATCACACCCGAGCTCTCATATATAGGATCTAAATTCGTCTTTATACCGAGGACCCATAGGGCTATTCTCGTAGAGAGGTTCCCTATTATATATGCAGCTCCAGCTGCGGGGAAGACCAATCCGAACTGCGGGATCCCGGCGAACCCTCTCTGTATGTTCAAGCTCACTGTCAGTATCAAGTACACGGAATATACTGCTATGAAGCTAGTGACGAACAATGAGATCTGCTCGAGTATCTGCTCCATCTCAGACACCCCTCCTCCTCATTATCAAGGGAGCCAGGCCCGTTGGAAGTGCTGCTAGCGTTATCACCATTATGCCTAGGGGTATTATCATCATGTAGTTTATTATATCGGGACCTACTACTGAGGCCAAGGAGGAGAGAAGCAATATCTTCGCGAATCCTAGGAGGAAACTCCCGATAGGTGCCCCTATTAAGTGATCGAGCCCACCCACTATGCTAGCGCAGAACATCTCGGCTAAGTAATAGGTACCGGTGTAGACACTGCACATCTGGTAGAATGGGAGCAGAGCCCCAGCTACTCCAGCAGTGGCTCCCGCTATGAACCAAGAGATCAGGAGCATCCTCGAGACATTTACCCCTAGAGTCTGCGCTAATGATGGGTTCTCCATGCAAGCTCTCAGTGCTACACCCAAGTCCGTCCTGTAGAGCAAGAGCTGGAGCGCTACCATCGTGGCGAGGAATGCCGCGAGTGATATGAAAACTATTCCCCGAATTCCGGCTATATCAAAATCCATTGGGACAAAGTATATATTCCTTGATAATATCTTGAACTCAAATTGGAGTATATCAGCTAGGATGTTGAGGACTCCGTACATCAGTATATCGAAGGAGAGAGTTGCTATCATGAGGAGGAATATCGATGCCTTCCTTCTCCTCAGAGGCTCCAGCATGTAGAAGAGCAATACAGCTTCCAAACCACTCAAGATGAAACCTAGGGGTACTCCCCAGTATGGGTGGAAACCGAAAACCCAAGCTATTGTCGATGAGTATATACCAGTCGTTACGAAGGATGCGTGAGCGAAGTTAGGAACTCTAGTTGTTCTGTAAAGGAGAGTGATCCCTATAGCGGTTAATGAAAGTATGGAGGACCAAATTAGAGCTTGTATAAAGGTACCGAAGGAGATAACAGCTTGCATTCAATCACCCATCCCCAAATAGAGCTTCATTATCTCCCTCTCGCCCATGAGCTCCGAGGGCAGGCCCTTGAAGACCACCTGACCGCTCACGATCACATAAACCTTATCAGCAACTTCAAGGGCCTTATGAACGTTTTGTTCAACCATTACTATGCTCAACTCTTTCTGGTCCCTTATCTCACCTATCTTCTTCGTTATAAGGCTCACGTAGAGGGGCATAAGACCTGCTGTAGGTTCGTCTAGTAGCAAGAGCTTCGGGTTCCTCACTAAACCTATGCTTATAGCTAACATCTGCCTCTCCCCCCCGCTGAGAGTCCCAGCCCTCTGCTTCTTCCTCTCCTTGAGTATTGGGAAGAGCTCGTATACGTAATCCAGCATATCCGAACTTTTGTCCTTGGAAAAGGCCATCGCGATCCTCAGATTTTCATCTACTGAGAGCTCAGAGAATATATTTATCATCTGCAGCACATATGCGACCCCCTTCCTCGCTATGCTGTGAGGGGGTAGCTTCGAGATCTCCTCACCATCGAGCTTTATGCTGCCTGAATAAATGTCAGCGATCCCGAAGATGCTATTCAGTAGAGTCGTCTTCCCCGCGCCATTAGGACCGAGTACAGCGACTATCTCCTTCTTCCCACAATCTATCGAGACATCATATAGTACGTGCAACTTCCCATAACCCGAGTTCAGATTCTCGATCCTCAGCATATCAACCACCCACATAAACCATCCTGACTTGCTCATTCCTAGCTATCTCATCTGGAGTCCCGCTCGCTATTATCCTCCCCTGGTGCATAGCATATACGAAATCGACGTATTTTAGGGCTATATCGAGCCTGTGCTCTATTATCAGGAAAGTGATTCTCATCTCATCCCTCAATTTAACTATGTGCGAGAATATATTATGAGCGAGCTTAGGGTTCACTCCCGCGATTGGCTCATCTAAAGCGATCATCTTAGCTCCAGACATGAGAGCTCTACCTATCTCGATTAACTTCAAAGCTCCAGCATCGAGAGAAGCTGGTTCCTTATCCCAATAGTTCTCAAGACCCAGTATCTTCATTACTTGGACAGCTCTATCCACAATCTCCCTCTCATAATCCCTCCACGACGATCTGAGTAAGTGCTTCGTGAAGGACTCGCCGGGATGGTCTCTCGCTGCCAGCAGGAGGTTCTCGAGTACAGATAACTGGAGGAAGGGAGAGGGTATCTGGAAGGTCCTAACGAAGCCCTTCTCATACATCTTGTGCAGCGGCAGACCCGTGACATCCTCTCCCATGAAGTAGACCTTGCCGCCATCGGGCTTATAATAACCGCTCACTGCGTTTACGAAAGTGGTCTTCCCGCATCCATTCGGACCTATCAGTAGCGTTATTGAACTATCCTCGACCCCTATGCTGACCTCATTAACGGCTATCAATCCCCCGAACCTCTTGACGAGCTTATCAGTTTTCAATATCATGAATACACCCTCCTCAGAGTCTCGCTATCGATTAGCTTACTGCTTTTTAAAAAACCATTGTGGGGATGTAAAGCGAGTTGTGGTTATTCAAAACCTAAAAAATGTTAGAGTATGTTTAAGAGCCTAAGGGGTGATACCAGGTTATGCTGTCCGAGATTGGGTCGTACATACCCACAAGTACCATCTTGTTATTTATTATAGCCCATATCTCCTCGCTCTGCGACTTCCTGTCGTTCTTCTCGTTGAGCTCAGTGTTCCCGCTCACTCCCCAGTACATCTTGGCCACGTAGGGTATAGCAGCCTTTATAGCGTCAGCGTCATACTTCCCAGCCAGTAGAGTAGATAGAGCGAGCACCCAAGCAGCATCGTATGCCTGAAGCGCCCATATGTCGGGCTCCATCCCTATCTCCTTCTTGACAGTCTCAACTATCCTCCTCTTCAGAGGAGTATCCGGCGCTGTGTACTGCACGCATACGACTCTTACTTTAGAGGCTAGATCAGCAGCGTTCTTGAGCACGACATCAGCAGGGTATATAGTATCTGGAGTTATCCACTGTAGATTGAGCAGGAAGCTCTTCCTAGCGTTAGCCTGTGTCAGGAGCAGTGTGAGGTCCTCCTGCCATCCGTTGTCGAATACAGCTACCTTCTCCCCCTTATCAACGTAAGGCTTGGCAGCAGCCTCCATCTGATCCAATAGCGCTGAGAAGTCCTTCATATCAGGTGGATACACTGCATTGAGCAATACAGTGACTCCGTACTGCGGGGCCAAGCTCACGAAGGCGTCCCTAACTGCTAAGTTGTATACGTCATCTATAGTTATAGTGACAACGTACTTTATCCCTAAGGTCTTGAGGACGTTGAGCAGGGCTTTGGAGTCAGGAATTGAGGACTCAGCGGTAATCCTGAATAGGTAACCGCCCGGAGGAGCCACCCTCTCCCTGGGAGCTGTGGATGCAGAGGACATGACTATGACCTTCTGTGTGTTAGAAAACTCAGCTAAGCTCTTCGTCTGCTTGCTCGTCAGTGATCCGAATATGACCTTGATCCCCTTGGCGGCGAGGGATTGGGCCCTCTGAAGAGTCAAGCTTGGATTTGTCTCATCATCCTCGAAGTAGAACTTGAATCTAACGTTGAGCCCTATCGCCTTCACGAAATCATTTATGTCTTTCTCAGCTATCTTAGCTATGACCTCCGACTGAAGGCCTGAGGAGGCCCAAGTGCCGCTCCTGGATACGATCACTCCGAAAGGTATCTCGCTCGGAAGGGCTGCTGCTGTAGTGGTGATTGTCACAGTAGTCGCAGGACCAGTTACTGTCACTGTCTGAACTGCTGCTGGCCTCGGGATGAAGTAACCGATTGCCACACCGATCAATAGCATTATTATTAGGAGCAGGGCTAGAACAGGGGTCGATATACCTCTCCTCATGGAGACCCTCGATATCTAATTTAGGCTTACTTATAAATGTGACTATCAGTCCTCGGAGGCACTCTCACAAGTACTTTATATCGGAAATTCTTTAAATATTCTTAAAATCATGGGATATTAAGTTAATAAATGGTTGTATATATGAAAATTTACATAATAATATCTCGAGTGATACCCTTTCGTCAAAATTTTAAAATTTGAATCGATCCCTCCAGAAGTTCAGGGGAGGAGTTAGGCTCTCCGGGATGAGGGGCTTGTATGTCCTGCCCCTCAGCCTCCTCGAATGATCCTCCTTCGCCCTCTCTAGCAGATCCTCATCAGTGAGGAGGTCGAGAGCAGTTAAGCTCATGACTTTTGAGGCGAAGATCAAAGATCTCCTCGCTAGAGGGGATCCGGATTGAGCTGTGCTCTGCCAAGAGTGAGCTGGAGTCCCCAAGACCCAAGCAGCCGTATTGAATTCTACTGTGGGGGCCTTCCAGCTGACATCGCCCACATCTGTGGAGCCCATCATGTAATCCCCATCACCCCAGGGCTCTGGGACCTCGTCATCGATCAACTTATCGATCAACCTCTCCCATCCGGGCCTCTTAGATTTCCTCAGCTCATTCTCCTTCGTCTGTATCGGAATGGTCTTAGCTATCTCCTCAGCGAATCTCCTCTCCTCCTCGCTCAGCTCGGGGACTCCCAGGGATCTCATGTTATCAACTATCTTAGCAGCGATAGGCCCGTTCGGGATCAAGTTGTACATAGCATCTAAGATCTCAACATCCACTCTAGTCCCGCTCATTAAAGCTGCTCCCCTGGCTATATCAACTACTCTCTCGAAGATACTCTCCAGCTGATCTACCTCAGGGGCCCTTATGTAATACCAGCTCCTAGCGTACTCCGGCACTATATTGGGTTGCTCTCCCCCTCTCTCTATTATGTAGTGGATCCTGGCCCCCTGTATCACGTGCTCCCTCAGGTAATTCACCCCTATGTTCATCAGCTCGACGCCATCTAGAGCGCTCCTCCCCTCCTCAGGGGACACGGAGGCATGAGAAGCCCTTCCGAAGAAGTGAAACCTGCAGGATCTCACAGCTAGGCTACTCAGAAGAGTTGCGGCATTCATATCAGATGGATGGTGGGAGAGGACAGCATCTACATCATCGAAGAGGCCATCCCTGACCATATAAACCTTCCCGCTGAAGTTCTCCTCAGCAGGAGTCCCGTAGAACCTCACAGTCCCCTTTATGCCTAGCTTCTCCATAGCTTCCTTCACCGCTAGAGCTGAAGCTAGGGCTGAGGTCCCGTGTATGTTGTGCCCGCACCCGTGCCCAGGGGCTCCCTCAACCAGAGGCTCCCTCCAAGGGACAGCTTTTTGGGAGAGTCCCGGTAGAGCATCGTACTCCCCAAGAAGGCCTATAACTGGCTTCCCATCACCCCAGCTCGCTATGAAAGCTGTAGGCATCCCAGAAACTCCTCTCTTAACTGAGAATCCGTTCCTCTCCAAGACTGATGCTAAGAGCTCTGATGATTTGAACTCCATCAAACCTAGCTCAGCATATTCCCATATCTTAATCGCTATCTCGAAGAAAGCATCCGCTCTAGAGTCTATGAACTCATTCACTATACTGAAGTACATGATCCTACCTCACAACCAGGGCAGATGAGTCCCTACGCCCTTCCTCCTCGCCTCCTCGTATATGAGCTTCCCAACGGCTACATCATGGCAGGCCAAACCCAAGTTCATGCACATAATCTTCTCTCTCTCGCTCTCCCTCCCCGGCTTCTTCCCAACGACCACTTCCCCCAGCTCCCCGAAGATCCTCTCTATCGGCCTTATCCATCCCCCCTTTATGGAATAGAGTAATTGCTCGATATCGTCCGTGTAGAACTTATCCATAGAGGCTATTGCAGATGACTTCCAGTAGGAGTCGTAGTCCAGCGGGAAAGCTGAGACCCCGGGCTTCACCCAATCAGCCTCGATTACAGGATTAGGTTCCTTCAGGAGGAGGCCCGCTGTGACGATGACATCTGAGCCCTCAATAGCTTCCCTCGGGGAGGATGCCTTAATCACATCGATTCCCACTCTCTCCCTCACGAAAGCTTCGTAACTCGCTAGAGCTCTCTCATTAATATCGTAAGCCCTAACTACCTTTATCGGCAGTATCTTGCTCAACATCAGAGTGTTGGACCTACCCTGAGTCCCGCAACCCAGGACAGCTAGTACTTCGCTCTCCCTCCTGGCTAAGTACTTAGCCGCTACAGCAGTAGCTCCCGCTGTCCTATAAGCCGTCAGCCAAGTAGCATCCATCACAGCTATCGGGAGCCCTGTCTCAGGATCGTTCAGGATGAGTAGCCCAGCTATATAAGGGAGCCCCCTCTTCGGGTTCTCAGGATTCCCGGAGATCCACTTAAGACCAGCTGCATCACTTCCCTTCAAATAAGCAGGCATGGCATGTATGAAAGAATCCTTCCTAGGATGTATCCCAGGTTTAGGAGGCATCTCAACTAATCCCAACCCTTTCTGCCTGAAAGAATCCTCAACAGCAGCTATAATTAGATCTAGCTCTATGTTGAGGGATTCGACATCCTTATAGGAAAGGTAGAGGATCTCTTGAGCCATAAGGCGTCATACGCAGATAATTAATAACTTTTTCGATCTTTCGATAGCGTTGCGATTCAGGATATCCGGACGCGAAGATAAGTTAAGCTTATTAATGTCATATACTCAATGGCATATGGAACCGCTCGAATCTAGGATCTCTAAGGCTATTTGGGAATCCACATCTAAGGATTGGCTCGATATAATCGATTCTGATGTTGTAATAGTCGGAGCCGGACCTTCAGGATTGACTGCCGCGAGTTACTTAGCGAGATCCGGATTAAAGACTACTGTCATCGAGAGGAGGTTGAGTTTCGGAGGCGGTATAGGAGGGGGTGGGATGCAACTGCATAAGATCGTTGTGGATGGGAGGGCATTGAAGGTACTCGAGGACTTCAAAGTGAGGTACAGCTACCTCGAGAAGTACGATCTATATGTTCTAGATTCCGCGGAGCTAATGGCTAAGTTAGCATCTGGTGCTATAGATTCCGGAGCGAAGCTGATACATGGCCTCACTGTAGAGGACCTTATAGTCAGGGAGGATCCTTTCAGGGTCGAGGGCGTCGTCGTGCAATGGAGCTCAGTCATATTAGCTGGTCTGCATGTGGATCCCCTCTTCATACACTCCAGAGCTGTAGTAGATGCTACTGGTCACGATGCGGAGGTGCTCAGGATATTGGAGAGGAAGAACCCGTCCCTAGGGATCAAGGTCCCCGGGGAGAGATCAGCTTACTCAGAGTTGAGCGAGCTCTCAGTCGTCGAGAGGACTGGCAAGGTAGTTGAAGGCCTTTACGTCACGGGTATGGCAGTAGCAGCATTGAACCAACTCCACAGGATGGGACCCATATTCAGCGGGATGCTCCTCTCAGGTAGGAGAGTAGCGGAGGAGATAATCAGGGATCTGAGTTAAAATCCCTATACGAGGAGTCTCGTGAGGGTGCTATCTTGAGGAGGGGCCTGAGCCCGGATGAGTGGATCGATGTGATAGATGCGCTCGAGAGGACAGTGAGGAAGTATGAGCTAGTAAATAAAGTCATTTCCCTAGGCTACAGCTCGAGGATGAGGAAAGTCTTAGCAGATATGGCTTTCTTGGAGGATGGAATGGTAATACTGGATGCTGGATGCGGCCCCGGGCTCATGTCTGAGCTGCTGCTCTCCAGGCTCAATAGGGCCAAGCTATACTGCTTAGATCCGATCCCCTCCATGCTTAAAGCAGCTTTCGATAGGCTCAAGCTCATGAGAGGGGAATTCTCCCTCAACTTCATCCAAGGAGTATTCGAGCAGATACCGTTGAGGAGCGAATCAGTGGACCTAGTGGTCGCTTCATATTCACTGAGGGATTCTATGGATTTCTACGGTGCGTTGGAGGAGTTCAGGAGGGTCCTCAAACCCGGGGGACAACTCCTAGTCCTGGATGTCACTAGACCAGATAATAAGGTAATCTCAAAACTGGGAGGCTTCTACCTCAAGCACATAGTTCCTATAATATCGATACCGATATATGGAGGGCTCAGGACCCCCTGGAAGGAGCTATATCCTACGTATGAGAGGATGATGACATCCTCAGAGTTCGTTAAGGAAATCGGGGAATATTTCGATGTCTTAAATGTTAAGAGGGGGCTCTTCGGGATTTTCACTGCATTGAAGGCTATAAGGGCTTAGGTTTCAATATTATATCGATTATCCTAATGGCCCCATCCCCCACTCTAGATCTGAATTCGTTCAGGGAACGCCTGCCCTTCTCAGTGAGCCCATATATCCTTCTATCCTCCTCTACGTGGGAACTGAGGAATCCCCTCCTCTCCATCTCATTCAATATAGAATAGAAAGTGCTTATCTTGGGTTTGTGACCCGTTATCCTCTCCACTAGCTTCAATATCTGGTAGCCGTGCATCCTAGAGTGCTCAAGTAGGGCGAGTATCAGGAGCCTATAGCTGCCCCTCAGGAAGGCAGTTACCGGTTCCTCGCTGACCTTCATACTACCCCCGCGCGACCCACTGTAGTAGTTAATAAACTCTTTGAGCACTCGAACCGGAATGTATATTAAATATTTTGACATTAGACTCTGCGTAAGATCATTGTTCACTAGAAAATCTTAATTAATAGCGGGGATGCAGCACGACAAATCTCAAATACTTGAAGGCTCGACATTGTTTGAGGATATCACGATAATAGATAGAATCCCGTAGAGTAAAGCTATAGCTACTTTAAAATAATTTCTGTTGGATGGAGTCTTGATGCCTCTAACAGTAGTGATAAGTTACGTCAATTAAACGCTAGAAGCCCGGGGCGAAGCTCTCAAAGAGCTTTAGAGGGGCTCCCCCCTCATCTCATGCGAGAGGTATAGAGATGCCCCATACACAGCTACTAGAGATAGTGAAGAGAGCCAGAGGGCAAAGATAGGAAAGAACTGAGATATTATCACTAATGGGATGAAGAATATCGTCTGGATCATCAAAATGATAGTTATAGTCCATCTCTCGAATGTCTCAACGCTCCAATTTGCCGGTTCCTTTGGGAGCATCTTAGCGTATATCAAGCAGTTGAGGTAACCGGAGCCGGCTAAAGCCATTAAATATGCTGGGATCGAGGCCCAGATCCCTAAGTACATGAGGCCCATCGAGATCAGGATGAATGGGATAGAATTGAATGTGAGGAGGGATAGGGTCTTCATCGAAGCCACCTCCCTCCTGCTAATCGGGAGCGTGTAGAGAGCTCTAGCCCCACTCGAGTCGAGTAAGTAGAATGAATACGATGAGTATGCAGCTTGTAGCACGCCTAATGAGATTGAGATGACTGGGGCAGTTGAATCGAGCTTCCCAAACCCTTCGATCATCGAACTAATTAGGAATAATGGGAGAGCGATTGAATCCACTATCAGTGGAGCCAGCATCCTGGGGTTCCTCAGTGCTATCCTGATATCCTTCATCACTATGCTCTTAACTCCGGAACTCAGATTCCAACTCGAGCTCACTGGAGTAGCTTCCCCAGGGGAGATCGCAGCTCTCCAGAATCTGGAGGTTCCGTAAGCCAGTAGTGCTAGCGATAATGCGAAGGTAAGGGAGGATGAGATCAATGAGGTGAGGCTCCAATCTAAGAAGCTCAGTGGGGGCACTGCCTTCAGTAAATTCAACGCACTCAGATCCTCCATGGGGCTGAAGGTCCTCATGATAACGTTAAGGAAGAAGCCGAATCCAATGAGGATAGTCCAGAGGAGTGTTGAGATGGCCCTCCTAGGTAAGCTCCTCGTGTACTTCCCCGCTATAGATCCAACTAAGTAGCCCAGGGCTAGGGAGAGGATCATCCCAGTTATAGATGCAGCGAGGTAACCGGCTAGGATAGAGGGATCGGAGAGTACAATCGATGATATGAGGCCAGCGGGTATCATAGCGAAGGGGAGGGCCAGGCCTCCCCAGTATATGCCGAGGAGCGAGAGGGCCTTCCTGAGATCCCTCTCCTCAATTGGTAAGTGCTGAATGGGTTCGAGTAGCTTATCCGACACTATGACTTGGAGGCTCAGGGCCATTGAGAGAGTCCCCAACATTATCTCGACGATGAAGAGGGGTATGGAGACGAGTAATGCAGCTTCCCTCCCCTCTAAGGAAGCTAGGCCCGTCATTCCTGAGATGAATGAGAGGATCAATATTATGAAGATATTGTACCTCAGTATGCTGCCAGCTGTCATAATAGTCAGATTCCTCCTGCTCATCTCCCTCTGAGCTCTGTAGTTCGCTTCCCTCGCTATAGCTTCAGCTATCACCTTCCACATAATACCACCTAAAGGGCCTTCAGGAGCTCCTGAAGCTCAGATGATAATCCTGTGACCTCCATGAAGTAGCTCTCCAGGTCCTTCTTCCCCTTCAGCTCGGAGATAGGGCCCCTAGCCACTACCTCACCATAGCGTAGTATAGTGATATAATCGGCGACCGCTTCAGCTAGCTCCAATACGTGGGTGGAGAAAATAACTACTCCTTCCTCAGCTTTCCTCCTCAAGATCTCCTTCAGGACCCTGGCTACCTCGGGATCTAGGCCGGAGAAGGGCTCATCCAATATCAGTACCTTGGGCTCCTTCATAAGGGCCGTTATCAGCATGACCTTCCTCTTGTTACCGAGGCTCAGTTCCCCTCCCAGCTTCCCCATGTGCTCCTCCATCTTGAAGACCGTTGTCGGATAGT